>JBBRUO010000082.1:0-14697 GCA_038247725.1 Gemmatales bacterium | reverse complement strand
ACCCGGCGGCTGTACGCCCTCGCGGCGGTCGCGCCGTTCGTGTTGTGTACGTCGTACCCGTCGGCGTTCGTGGTGGGCGGGCTACTGCTGGCGCTGTGGCCGAACGACCGCCGCACCGCCGTCGCCTGGGCCGTGGCGGGGGCGGCGGTCCTCGGCACCTTCGCGCTGCTGTACTTCGGGCCGATCCGCGACCAGCGGGTGGGCGGGTTGGTCGCCGAGTGGCGGAACTATTACCCGCCGCTGGCCGACCCGCTGGCCGTCCCGGGGTGGCTGGCGTGGAACGTCTCCGGGGTGTTCCAGTTCATGGCGAACCCGTCCAGCATGGTGCTGGTGTTCGTGGCACCGGCCGGGTGGTACGCCTTCTGGCGGACGGGGCACCGACGGCTGGCCGTCGCGCTGGCCGGGCTGTTCGCGGCGGTGCTGGCGGCGGCGGTGGTGAAGTCGTACCCGTTCGGGCAGAACCGGCTGATGCAGTTCGCCGCGCCGGCGGTCGGGCTGCTCGGCGCGCGGGGGCTGGAAGTGCTGGCCGGGTGGCGGCGGTGGGCCGGGGTCGGGCTGGGGGTGGCGATCATTTGCGTCGCCGACGGGCTGAGCCTGTGGCGGGCGGTGCACCCGTGGCAGGAACCGGACGCGCGGGCGGCGACGGCGGTCGTCCGCGAACACCGCCAGCCCGGTGAGCCGGTGTTGAGCGACGAGGGCAACTACCTCTACTACTTCCACGGCGAACTGCGGCCCATCGCGGACGGGGCGACGGTGCCTGTCGGCGGCCGGGCGTGGGTGGTGATGGACCACTACGACCCGCCGAGGCGGCACGAGTACATCGACCGACAACTCGTCCCGCTGGGGTTCGAGCGGGTGCGAGCGGAAGAGTGCTTCCGCGCCGGCGCGTACCTGTATCAGCGGACGCGGTGAGCGGTCACGCGCCGCCCTTGGTGGCGTTCTCGGCGAGCTGGATGTCCCGCAGTTCGTCCAGCAGGCCGGCGAGGTAGGCGACGGTGGCCGGGCCGCACCGGTGACGGGCCAACCCCCGGACCGCGTCCGACGGCGCGTCGGCGTCGTACTCGTCGGCCAGACTCACGTCGAGCGACAGTGACAGTGCCCGCTTCGCGCCGAAGATCGTCGTCGAGAGCCAACCGCGGTTCGCCAGCCCCTCGTCCCACGCCCGCAGCACCCCGTTCTCGATGACCGCCACGGCGTGGCGGAGGCGGCGGATCAGGTCGCCGAGCCGGCGGTCGGCGTCCGTCACCTGCCGCCGGAGCGCGTCCATCGTTTCTTCAGCGGCCTCGCGGGTGCGGCGGAGGGTGTCCCGCACCGTCTTCGGCAGGGCGTCGGCGTCCCACGCCTTCACCGCGGCCGCCCACCGGCGTTCGAGCGCGGACCAGCGGGTGTCGAGGACCTCCCCGCGGAGCAACTCCAACTCGTCGAGGGCGGCGTCCACCTTCCCGGCGGAGACCGGTGGGCGGTTCTCTTCCGACAGCCGCAGGTCGAGCCGCGTCCGCCGTTTCCCCCGGCCGGGCGGTTCCGCGAGGAGCGCCTCGGCCCAATCGAAGAACCCTTTCAACAGCCGCTGGCGGTCGTCCCACCGGGCGTCGGCGGCGAGAACCCGGTCGGCCCGCTCCCGCCAGTGTTCGAGCCGCACGCGAGTCCCTTCCGCCGGCAACCTCCGGCCGAGGTACTGCGCCACCTTCTCGGCACTGCCGCGGACCCGCGGCAGGTCGGCGTCTTCGAAGTGGGTCGGGTCGGCGAACAGGAGCATTTCGAACAGGATGCGGCCGTCGAACCCGGCGGCCGCCGGGTCGGGGCGGTCGTCGATCAGCCGCCGCAGGTGCCGCGTCAGTTTGCCGGTGTCGGCGTGGTAACGTTCGAGCAACTCCGCCGCCGCCGCGCGAACGCCGGCCTCGTCGGTCGGGTTCACCGCCCGCGCGACTGCCCGCAGCAATACCGGTTCGAACGGCGGTTGTCCGGTCGCCGTGACCGGCCCGACGGGGACGCCGCCGACGTGGGACATGAGGGCGCGGACGGCGGAGGCGGTCGTTTCCCGCTCGGCGTCCGCGCGGTGCCGGGCGACGACCGCCGCCCACTCGCCGCGGATCGCCCGCACGTCCTCGGCCAGCCGGGGCAGCACGCCCGTGGCGTCGTCGCCCCGGTGCCGGAGGTAGCAGCCGGGCGCGCGGAAGAGCAGCCGCAGGGCGATGCCGACGAGCGCGTGGGCGACCGGCGTGTACTCCTGGAACGCGGCGGTCACCTTGGCGGACAGGTCGGCGACGGTCGGCATCTGTCCGGCGGCGCGAAACAGCCGCTCCGTCAGCCGCCGGGGGGTGGCCGATTCGGTGGGACCGTGGCCGACCGCGGCCATCCACTGCGGCAACGCATCACGGGCGGCGCGGAGGTCGGTTTCCCCCAGCACCAGGCCGAACAGCATCATGCCGAGGGAGAACAGGTCGGCCGGCGGCCCCGACTGTTTGATGATGTCCACGGTGGTGAACTGCGTCGGGGCCGGGCCGGACCACTCAACGACGAGCGAGACGGCCGCGTCGTGGTAGCGGACCTGCCGCACCCGCCCCCGGTGTTCGCCGTTCGCCACCACTTCGTCGTTCGGCAGGACCAGCGGGTCGAACCCGTCCCGGCCGCCGAGGGGCACGCGGTCCAGCACGACGGCCACCTCGCCGGCCACCCGCGCGAGCCGCGCCGACAGGGTCCGCGTCACCGGCACCCGCACCTCTGGCGCGGCGGAGTCGGATTCGATGACGCGGGTGCCCTGCCGTTGATAGAAGAGCGGCAGCCCGGCCGGGTCGGTGGCGAAGCCGAGGTCGATCACCTTCAGCCGCACCCGCCCGCCGTCGTCCGTCAGGCAGACGTTCCGCGGCTTCAGGTCGAGGTGCGTGATTCGCGACCGGTGAAGGGTGGCGACGCCGGCGACCAGTTGCGCGAACAGGTCGATCCCCTCGCCCAGGCGGCCGAGTGGGCCGGGGCCGAACTCGTCGCGGGCCGCGTCCGCCCGCCGCCAGAACGCCTGATGCCGCGCGTGGCGGTGGCGGGCGAACCGCCCCCGGATGAAGTCGTCCAGGTCGAGTTCGAGCAACTCGAAGGCGAGGGTGCGGGCGGGGAAGAAGGTCAGCCAGCGGGCGGAGGCGGCGCACTCGGCGTCGGACTTCGCGCAGCCGTCGCACGCGGCGTCCTGCCGCACGGTGGCTTTCAAGACGCGGTCGCGCACCGGCCGGGCGGACGGGAAGCGGTTGGCGTCCGGGCACGTGTCGCACGTCAGCACCCGTTCATCGTCGTCCGTCGGCCACGGATCGACGGCGAGCGGTCGGCCGCATGTCGGGCAGCGGGGCGCGAGCGCGTGCCGGGCGTGGCGACAGAGAATGGCCGGCGGGAGGGTGGCCGGTTCATCGGGAGGGAAGGCGAAGGCGAACTGCCGCACGACCCCGCCGCCGTCGCCGGGGTCGCGGTCCGCCAGCGCGCGGTGGACGGCGAACTCGGCCGCGAACTTGGCCGCGACCGACTCGCTCTGCTCGCGGACCAGCGCCTCGTCTCGCTGCACCTTCACCGCCACCGGCAGCTCGAACCCGCCGAAGCGGACGCGGCCGCGGTACACGCGGGCGAAATTGCCCACCCCGTCGCCGTCCCCGTCGAGGGCGACGAACTCGGCCCCCGTCGCGGTGTCCGCCATCACCAGTTCGATCCGCGGCGCGTCCGGCGGCCCCCGGTCTCCGCGAACCCCGAGTTGGCTGTGCGGGACGGTCATGGCGGGCGGTTCAAAGGGGACGACGGCGGCCGGAGAAGGTGATTGTGGCGGGTGCGAGCGGAACGGCTACCGCGCCCGACGATCATGGCGTGGCGAAAAAAATCGCGCGGAACCCCGAATCCGGCCGGCCGCAAACCGCGTACTCCGTTCGGCACCCGCTACGGATTGCGTGGCATTCCTGTTGAGCGTCAGCGGACCGCGTTCCGCCCGGCGGCGTGCCACCACCAGGGATGACCTGATGACCCGCCTCAGAACCTCCGACCCGCGCCGCCGCGCGGCGTGCGGGCTGGCCTGCCTGCTGATGGCCGCGACCACCGCCCCCGCCGCCGTCATCTTCTCCCCGCCCGGCGACGGCGTCAGCGGCAACGGTCAGGGGGACGCGCCCTTCGCCCGCGTGGGCGACACCAACGGCAACCGCTACCAGCAGATCTACTCGTCGAGTTTCTTCGCCGGCGTCGGCCCGCAGCAACTGATCACCGATGTCGCGTTCCGGCCGAAACAGGGGGCGTTCGGCACCTTCATCGGCAGTTCGCTGACGATCTCCAACCTCATCGTTCAGTTATCGACGACCGCCCGCAACGCCGACACCGACTTCCCCAACGGACTGAGCGGCGACCTGGCGTTGAACCCCGGCCCGGACGCGACCACCGTCTTCAGCGGGCCGATCACCCTGACGACGACGCGCCAGCTGTTCGACACCGGGGTCGGGAACTTCGACTTCCTCATCACCTTCCAGACCCCGTTCTTGT
This sequence comes from Gemmatales bacterium, assembly GCA_038247725.1. Classification (GTDB taxonomy): domain Bacteria; phylum Planctomycetota; class Planctomycetia; order Gemmatales; family Gemmataceae; genus JALHQU01. The sequence goes on along the minus strand of JBBRUO010000082.1, from coordinate 10,200 downwards.
ACCAGCCCGGATTGGGCAACCTGCTCCTCGACGTGATCATCCCGGCCGGGGAGACGATCTCCAGCAGGACCGCCACCGGCGCGACCGCCCGCGCCTTCCCGCAACTGGACACTTTCACCGACGGCTTCCCCAGCCGGGACGGCACGGCCTCGGCGACGGACGCCAACCTGCTCGACGGCCTGACGATCGGTCGCAACTCGACCACCGGCGTCGTCACCCGGTTTTCGGTGACGGCCATCCCGGAGCCGGCGACGCTGGCGGTGTTCGGCGGGGTCGCGTTGGCGGGTGCCCTCGGCTACCGCCGGCGGACGAAAGCGATGGCGTGAGCGAATCGCGCTTCGCGCCGGAGGTGCGGGATAAGGCCGGCTCGTCACTCCTCGTCGCTGCGCAGTTTGGCCAGCACGCTCAGGTCTTCCAGGGTGGTCGTGTCGCCGGTCCCCTCGCGGCCGGCGGCCACGTCCCGGAGCAACCGCCGCATGATCTTCCCGCTGCGGGTCTTCGGCAGGGCGTCGGTGAACCGGATGTCGTCCGGTCGGGCCAAGGCCCCGATGGCGTCCGCCACGTGCTTCTTCAACTCCGCCTTCAGCGCGTCGCTCGGCGTCACCCCCTGCTTCAGCGTGACGAAGCAGACGATGCCCTCGCCCTTCAGGTCGTCCGGCTTGCCGACCGCCGCCGCCTCCGCGACGCGCGAGTGATGCACCAGCGCACTCTCGACTTCCATCGTGGACAGGCGGTGGCCGGACACGTTCAGCACGTCATCGACGCGGCCCATCACCCACACGTGGCCGTCGGCGTCCATGCGGGCACCGTCGGCGGTGAAGTACCAGCCGGGGTACTGGCTCCAGTAGGTCTGTTTGAACCGCTCGTCGTCCCCGTAGATGGTCCGCATCAGGCTCGGCCACGGCCGCTTGATGACCAGGAATCCGCCGCTGTCGGCCGGCACCGCCTTCCCCTCCTTGTCCACCACTTCGGCCAGAATGCCCGGTAGCGGCTTGGTCGCGCTACCGGGTTTCGTGGCGACCGCGCCGGGCAACGGGGAGATCATGATCGCGCCGGTTTCCGTCTGCCACCAGGTATCGACGATGGGGCAGCGGCCGCCGCCGATGACCTCGTGGTACCACATCCACGCTTCCGGGTTGATCGGCTCGCCGACGCTGCCGAGCAGTCGCAGGGACGTGAGGTCGTGCCCCTTCGGGTGGTGGTCGCCCCACTTGACGAACGCGCGGATGGCCGTCGGGGCTGTATACAGAATTGAGACGCGATACTTCTCGATAATATCCCAGAAACGGTCCTCGCGCGGGTGGTTCGGGGCACCTTCGTACATGACCACCGTCGCGCCGTTGGCCAGCGGGCCGTACACGATGTAGCTGTGGCCGGTGATCCAGCCGACGTCGGCGGTACACCAGTAGGTGTCGTCCTCGCGGAGGTCGAACACCCACTTGTGGGTCAGGCTCGCGCCGAGCAGGTACCCGGCGGTGGTGTGCAGGACGCCCTTCGGCTTCCCGGTGCTGCCGGACGTGTACAGGATGAACAGCGGGTGTTCGCTGTCTAATTCCTCGGCCGGGCAGTCGGCGGAGGTGTCGGACATGAGGTCGTGCCACCACACGTCGCGGCCGGGCTTCATGTGGACCGCGTGCCCGGTGCGGGCGAACACCACGCACGTCTCGACCGTCGGCGACTTCGCCAGCGCCTCATCGACGTTCGCCTTGAGCGGCACCGTCTTGCCCCGCCGCCAGCCGTGGTCGGCGGTGATGACGATTTTCGCCTTCGCGTCGTTGTTGCGGTCGGCCACGGCCTCGCCGCTGAACCCGCCGAACACCACCGAATGCACCGCCCCGATGCGGGCGCAGGCGAGCATGGCGATCGCGGCTTCGGGCACCATCGGCAGGTAGATCGTCACCCGGTCGCCTTTCGTCACGCCCAGGGCTTTCAAGGCGTTGGCGAACTTGCACACCTCGCGGTGGAGTTGCTGGTAGGTCAGCGTCCGGGTGTCGCCGGGTTCGCCTTCCCAGATGATGGCGGCCTTGTTCTTCCGCGGCCCGGTCAGGTGCCGGTCGAGGCAGTTGGCGCTGGCGTTCAGTGTGCCGCCGGTGAACCACTTGAAGAACGGCGGGGTGCTGCCGTCGAACACCGCGTCCCACTTGCGGGACCAGTGCAGGCTCTCGGCCTGCTCGCCCCAGAAGCCGTCCGGGTCGCGCTCGGCGAGGGCGCACAGCCGCTGCCGCTCTTCCTCGGTGACGAGGGCGGTTGCCGCGAACCCCGCCGGCGGCGGGAAGACGCGGGTTTCCTTCAGGACGCTGGTAATGTTGGGAGAGGACATGAGGGGTTTGTCCGTCATCGGGAGGGAGCGAGCTTTTCGTCGAACTCTGTCGGGATAGACTAGTAGTCGTGGTAGTCCCTGGGGAAAATGCCCCGACTCCTCGGACCACGAGAACTCGGGATGCTGAAGTTTCTGCACCTAAAAAATGTTGGTCCCGCTCCCGAAATGAAGATGGAGTTGGGAGACCGATTGAACCTTATCACGGGTGACAACGGTCTCGGCAAGAGTTTCCTCCTGGATGTCGTCTGGTGGGCGCTGACCCGTCGTTGGCCTCAGGACATCAACCCGAACCTCACCTCCGGATACCCCGCCCGCCCGACGGACGTGAAGAAGCCAGCGACAATCGAATTCCGCCTGACGCCCAAGACGAAGGCGAAAGAAGTCAGCTACACGAGTACTTATGCCCCACTGGATCAAGCTTGGAGTGGGAAGGCGGGCCGGCCGTGGAACCCAGGGCTGGTGATCTACGCCCACGCGGACGGCGGGTTCTCCGTCTGGGATCCGGCGCGGAACTATTGGAAGAAAAAGGGGAACATCGACGTGCAAGACCGTTTGCCCGCGTATGTTTTTTCCCAGAAAGAGGTGTGGGAGGGTCTGCCGCTTGGTGCCTCCATGAAGGTCTGTAACGGTCTGCTCATGGATTGGTCGATCTGGATTCGAGAGAATGGCGTTCCGGCCAAAAATATGGCCAGAGTCCTGGCTGCGCTTTCACCGTCGAAGGAACCGCAAGATCGACTCGCACCGGGACCACTCACCCGCATCTCCATCGACATCGGGCAGGACATTCCGTCTCTGCAAACTGGCTATGGCCGGGAAGTCCCGATTCTATATGCTTCGTCGGGCGTCCGACGCATCGTCGCGTTGGCCTACATGCTGCTCTGGACGTGGCAAGAACACCGCTTGGCAGCAGAGCAAATCGGTGAAGAGTTTACGAATCAAGTCGTTTTCTTGATTGACGAAATTGAGAGCCACCTGCATCCGAAGTGGCAGCGAACGATCCTGACGTCCGTCCTGCACTTGATGTCTGCGTTGCACAAGTCCGCTAAGACGCAGTTGATTGCCGCCACGCACTCACCGATGATTCTGGCGTCGGCGGAGCCGACGTTCGATTCGACTCGCGATGCGTGGTTCGATCTCGATCTCGTCGAACGCAAAGTCGAACTCCGAAAGCGCGACTACGTCCGTCTCGGGGACATCTCAAACTGGCTCACCAGCGACGCCTTCGACCTCCGAGAGCCCCGGTCGGTCGAGGCCGAGGTCGTCATCCGCCGAGCGAAACAACTGCTCACGCAGTCCCCGCCGGCAACGGTTCAAGACCTCTCGGCTCTGAACCCGGAACTCCAGAAAGTCCTGGGCGGTACGGATCCGTTCTGGGTTCGTTGGTCCGCCCACTTGGAGCGGTTGCGGGAGAAGAAATGATTCGGGTTCCTCTTGCTACCGAACCGCCCACATTCGACAACACAGTGCGTCGGCCGGGGTTGAGCGCGATCGCCGAAATGGTGGGGGAACCATCGACCGTCACGCGGCCAGGACCGTGCCGGAAAAAAATCGCCGACCACCGTGCCGACATCCCGCCCAGCAGCTATCCGGACTTCTGGACACGCGCGATTGATGACCTGCTTACGAAATACGATAGATGTTGCGCGTTCCTGGCCTGCTATATTCATCCGGCGACGGGTGTTGCGACTGTTGATCATATGGTCCCGAAATCCCGGTCTTGGGATACTGTATACGAATGGTCCAACTATCGCTTGGCGTCACACCTGATGAACTCGCTCAAGTCCGACACGACCGCGTTTCTCGACCCATTTGAAATCGAGGACGACTGGTTCGGGTTGGAATGGGTCGGATTTGAAGTCGTCCTCCGCAAGAAACTTCGACGGCCCCGTCTCACGCACGCCCAGCACACGTTGAAGAGTCTGAATCAGCGGGCGTGCTGTCAACTCCGGAAGGAGTACGCGCAGAGTTATGAGAGTCGGGAGATCACGTTGAACTATCTCGAACGACATTCGCCATTCGTCGCTCGCGAACTCCGCCGTCAACACCGGCTCCATCCCCAAGACATTTGATTTCCCAACACCCGACGGAACCCCTATGCCCATGTCCGACACCTTCGCTATCGCCCTCGTGCAGATGGGGTGCGACGCCGACCGCGAGACGAACCTGGCCAAGGCCGAAGCGGCCATCGGCGAGGCCGCCAAGAAGGGCGCGCAAATCGTCTGCCTGCCGGAGTTGTTCACCGGCCCATACTTCTGCCAAACCGAAGACTACACCCTCTTCGACCTGGCCGAGCCGATTCCGGGGCCGAGTACGGATCGCCTGGGCAAGGCCGCGAAGCAGCACGGCGTCGTCGTGGTCGGGTCGCTGTTCGAGCGGCGGATGTCCGGCGTCTACCACAACACCGCCACCGTCCACGACGCCGACGGCAGCTTCCTCGGCATCTACCGCAAGATGCACATCCCCGACGACCCGATGTTCCTGGAGAAGTATTACTTCACTCCCGGCGACACCGGTTGGAAGGTGTTCGACACCAAATACGCCAAGGTCGGCACGCTGGTCTGCTGGGACCAGTGGTATCCGGAGGCGGCGCGGCTGACGGCGCTGCAAGGGGCGGAAGTGATCTTCTACCCGACGGCCATCGGCTGGCACCCGAAGGAGAAGGCCGAGTACGGCGACGCGCAGCATAGCGCGTGGGAAACCAGCATGCGCGGGCACGCCATCGCCAACGGGGTGTACGTCGGGGCGGTGAACCGCGTCGGGCACGAGATGCTGACCGCCGACGGGTTGGAGTTCTGGGGCCGGTCGTTCGTGTCCGACCCGTTCGGCCGACTGCTGAAGGTGGCCGACACCGCGAAGGAGGAGATCGTCACCATCACGTGCAGCCGCAAGTGGATGGAGGAGATTCGGCGGAACTGGCCGTTCTTCCGCGACCGCCGCATCGACCATTACGCCGGCATCACCAAGCGGGTGGCGGATTGAGGTACAATGCAGGTGATCAATGGAGTCCAACACATGCCCGACCTGCTCTCGCGGATCACGACCAACCCGGCCGTTTGCCACGGGAAGCCGTGCGTCCGGGGGCTACGGTATCCGGTGGAAATGATTCTGGAATTGCTCAGTAGCGGGATGACCACGGCCGAGATCCTCGCGGATTACGAAGACCTCGAAGCCGACGACATCCGGGCGGTACTCGCGTTCGGTGGGTGACACACACCGGACGCCCTTGACAGCACGACCCAGTTTTCGCACCGGAGGTGCGGCAGTTGTTAGCCAGGGGTGATGGGCGAGCGGAGCGAGGCGAGCGAGCCGAACCCCTGGAAACCGTGGCGAAAAGGAAAGGAGTCCCGGAGGGACGACAGACTGCCGCCACTCCGCGGCTTGAGGTTTTTAATACCGCATGCCAGGGGTTCCGCTGCGCTTCACCCCTGGCTAACATCCGCCGCACCTCCGGTGCGAAAGCAGAGACAATCCAAGAACCGCCTCGGAAGCCTTCACCCCCACAACCGCCCATGCCCCTCAGCGTCACCCACCTCGATCACGTCACGGTGCTGGTCACGGACGTCCCCCGCGCGCGGGCGTTCTACGGCGGCGTGTTGGGTTTGAAGGAGATCCCGCCGCCGAAAGAGTTCGACTTCGTCGCCATGTGGTACGACCTCGGCGGGCAATACCTGCACCTGCTGAAGAAGCCCGCGCCGGACACCGAAAGCCCCCGGCACTTTTGCTTCCATGTCGCGGACGCGGCCGCCGCGCGAGAGGAGTTGCGGGCGGCGGGGTTGGCAATCCAGGAGACGGTCAGGATCGCGGCGGCGGACCGGTTCTTCGTTCGCGACCCGGACGGCAACCGCGTCGAACTGCTTCAGTGGGAACGACCGTATCAACCGGACACCGACGGCCGCTTCGCGGAGTGAGGCGGTCACGGTTGCCGCACCAGCACCCGCTCGACGCCGGGCAGTTTCCGCACCGCTTGGGCCAGCGCCCAACTCCGCTCGCGGCCGCCGGCCGCCCGGCCGGCGATGACGGCCACCCCGTCCGCGATCTCCACCGTCAGCCCGGCGAAACGCGGGTCCGCGCGCAAGTCGTCGAGGTCGGCGGCGGAGCGCGGCGCGGGTGGTGCGGCCGGCGGGTCCACCGGGGCGTACTCCGGCCGGGACGGCGTCGCGTCGGCGACCGCTTCCGGCGGGTGGGCCGGCACGTTCGGCGGCGGGATGGTGGTGTACGGCAGGGGCGCGGCCCCTGGCGCGAGCGGCGTCGGGCGGAAGCCGGTGCCCGTCGGCGCGACCGGGTCGAGGAGCAACCCGTCCGGTCCTCTGTTCGATGTCACCGTCTCGGCGGGCCGGGGTTCGGGGGCCACGACCCTGGTAGCGGGTTTCGCTCGCGCGACCGGCTTCACTGCCGCCACCGGCGGAACGGTGGCGGGCGGCAGCGCGACGACCGGCGGGGCGGCCGGCGGTTCCGGTTTCATCAACTCCGCGACCTTCTTGCTCAACGGGTCGTCCGGTATCAAAGACGACGGCACCCACACTTTCACCTGCACCCCCGTGATACCCGGCACCGCCTTCGACACCGCCTCCAACCGGGCGGCGAGGGCCGCGTCCGGCACCGGCCCGCCGATCACGGCGACGCGGCCCACGACGTTCACGAGGACGGTCAACCGGTACGGCTTCAGTACCGCATCGTTATCGAGGGCGGACATCACCCGCAGTTGAAGCACGTCGTCCGACGGCCGCGGCGCGGGCGACTGCCCGACCCCGACAGACGCGCCGAGGGCCAACAGGACAACGGCGGCGAGCGCGGAGAACTTGAGCCAAAAAACGGAGTTCGAGCGGGGGCGAGGGGGAACCGCGCCGGATCGGGTGGTGTTGCTCATGGTGCGTCTCCGCGGGTCAACCGATACCGTCGAGAGAACGGCCGGGATCGGTGCAACCGTGCTACTATTGTCCCCACCCGGAACGCGGCTCGACACGGGACTTGAAGAATTTGCAACCGAAACCGCCGGGTCGCCGCGCCGGAACAACCGGCTTTCCCGATCCGACCGGTAAGCTAAGCTGTGCCGCCTGGGAAAAGAGTACCGCCCGCGCCGCGGCGCTTGCCCTTCGCGCGGCGGTTCGGAAAACAGCCCCACCCGTTTCCCCGCCGGACCCTCCGCCGCCATGAGCGACCCCACCCCCCACCCGACCGCTCGTGCCCTCCGACGAGGCGGGGAGGCGATGCTGCTGGTGCTGGCGGTGGCTCCGGCGTGGCCGTTCGCGTCGGTCCAAGCGGGGTGGGAATTCGTCGTGGCGCTGGCGGTCGCCGCGTTGTTGGCGCTGTGGGCGGCGCACGGCGTCGTTACTCGTCAGTTCCAGGTCCGCGCGGATGTGGTCACGGTCGCGCTGGCCGGGTTGGTGCTGTGGTCGGTGGCGCAGCTCGTGCCACTTCCGTTCGGAATGGTGCGGGTGATCTCCCCCGGCGCGGCGGCGGTTCACGAGACGTACCGCCCCGAGGTCGCTGAGACGCTGCCGGGGGAAGCGGCCGGCGCGCCCCGGCCGGACGCGCTCCCGCTGTCCGTCGATCCGGACGCGACGCGGACGTTCGCCGTGCGACTGACGGCGCTGCTCCTGGTGTACGCCGCCGCGCGGAACTGGCTGGCCAGCCCGGCCGCGCTCCGGAGGCTGGCGTGGGTCGCGACGGCGAACGGCCTGGCCTTGGCCGTCCTCGCGCTGGCCCAATTCTTCTCGTCCCGACCCGACACCATCTTCTGGACGCGCGAGGTCGGCGGGTCGGTGTTCGGGCCGTTCGTGAACCGGAATCACTTCCCGGACTTCGTCGCCGGCTGCCTCGGCCTCGGCGTCGGGCTGATGCTGACCCTGCGAACCGAGCCGTCCGGCGGGTATCGGGCGAAGAACGGCAACGCCCCGCTGGCGGATCGCCTGCTGACGCCGTTCAAGTACCTCGATCAGCCGTGGCCGCTGGCGGCGGCGGGGGCGGTGGCGGTGATGGCGGCGGGCATCCTGTTCAGCCTGTCGCGGGGTGGCGTCCTCGCGGCGGTGGTGGCCGGGGTCGGGTGCGCCCTGATCGCGCGGCGGAAGGCGGGGGACCGGCCGGCCGGCGTCGGCGGGTGGGCGGTCGGGGTGACGGCGGTGCTGGCGGTCGCGCTCGCCGGCTGGTTCGGGTGGGAGCCGGTGCGGGCGCGGTTCGCCACCCTGCTGGCGGTGAAACAGGCCGACGACCGTACCGAACTGTGGCGGGATTCGGCGCGGGCGGCGGCCGGCTTCTGGGCGGTGGGTAGCGGTAGCGGCACGTTCCTCCGCGTCGAAACCCTCGGCCGCACCGACGGCCCGTCGTTCATGACGAACGATCACGCGCACAACGAGTACCTGGAGGCGGCGGTCGAAGGCGGCGCGGTCCGGGTCGCGCTCACCGGACTGCTGGTCGGCGGGGTGCTGGTCGCGGTCGGGCGGGGGGTCCTCCGGCAGCGGGACCGACCCGGTGGCACACTGCTGCTCGGCGCGTGGTTCGGGCTGGCGGCGGTGGCCGCGCACGCGGTCACGGACTTCGGCATTCATCTGCCGGCGGTGGCCGTCTTCGTCGCCATCCTGGCCGGGTACGCGATGGGCGTCAGCCACGACACCGAACCCCACCGCGTGCGGACGAAAGTGCGGGTCCGAGTGCGGCAGGACGCGCCCCCGCCACCCGTGCCAGCCGCCGCCGTGGAACACCCCCCTCGCCCGATCAAGGAACGGCACGGATTCACGGCGGTCGCCGGCGCGATGCTGGTCGCCGTCACCGGGTTGGCGGTCGCGGCCGACACCTGGACCCGCGCCCGCTCGGAGTGGCTTCTCGACGGGGCCGAGGCGTTCCGCCGGTCCGACGCCCCCAATCGGGTCGAAGGTCGGATCGCGTACTTGACGGCCCGCACCCGCGTCCGCCCGGACTCCCCCGCCGTCTGGCTCGACCTCGCCCAGGCGCGCATCGACGCCGGTTCCCCGGCCGACATCCGCGCGGCGTTGGCCGCCCTCCGCACCGCCCGCGACAACTGCCCGCTGTACCCGGAGGTGCAGTTCCGCCTCGGCCTGTTCGCCCGGTCGTTCGAGACCGGCGACCCGCCGCTCGCCTACCTCGAACGGGCGAAGCGGCTGCTGGTGATGGACGCGGATGTCTGGTACGCCTGCGGGGTGGAAGCCCTGCGAAGCGGGGACGAGCCGACCGCGTGGGCCAATTTCCGGCACAGTCTGGAATTGTCCGGGCGGCGGTTGAAGCCGATCCTCGCCGCGGTCGGGCCGCGGCTATCCCCCGACCGACTCGCCGCACGGGTGCTTCCCGACGAGCCGACGATGCTGCTCGCGGCGGCGGAGCAACTGTACCCCGATCCGGTTCAACAAGCGGCGAGTCGCAAACCGTTCCTGGAGCGCGCGGCGGCGGCCAAGGACCGCCCGGCGGACACCCCGGAACCGGTCATCGCGGCGGCGCGGGCGCTCGGCGAATTGGGACAACTGGCGGACGCGGAGGCGACGTGGCGGCGGGCGGTGAAACTGGTGCCGGGCAGGATCGACGTTCGCGACACCTTCGCCCGCTGGCTGGAGGACGAAGAGCGGTACGCGGCGGCGGTGACGGAGTTGGAATGGCTGACCGACCGGCGGCCGGACGACACGGCGTACCGCGACCGGCTGATGGTGGCCCGGCACGCCGCCGTGCTTCAGGCCGCCATCGCCGGCGACTGAGGCTCGTCACTTGCCGGTCGGGACGAACTTCTTGATCTCGAAGGTGTCGCCGCTCTTCGCGTACCACGCCTTGAACGCCTCGGCGTACTTCACGTTGTAGTTCTCCCCCGGCTTCACCTGGAACGCCGGCAACCCGTTCGGGCTGCCGGGGTACAGGCCGAGTTGACCGGCGATGGCGTT
>JBBRUO010000081.1:0-14770 GCA_038247725.1 Gemmatales bacterium | reverse complement strand
GTGCTTCACCATCCAGTTGGCGTCGAGTCCGCCGTTCGCCACGCGAATGTTCGGCGTCAGGCCGACGGCCTTGATCGCGGCCGACGCGGCCAGCACCGCCGGCGAACTGTCCTTGATGCGGAACGGGTAGTAGTCGGTGCGAGCGGTGAACTTCACCTTGCCCGGCTTCCCCTCGTGGTCGGTCAGCCCGGCCACCGCCGCCTCGAACGCCGCCTTGTACGCGGCGGTGATCTCTTTAAAGAACTTCGAGTCGTGGCTACGGCTCTCGCCCTTGACCAGGACGTAATCCGTCACCACGTTGGTCGCGTCCCCGGCCGGGCCGTTGTTCTTGCCGCACACCGGACCGACGTTGCTGGTCCCCTCGCGGCCGTCCTTGACGATCTTGCCCCACCAGCCCTTCGCCTTCACCTCGGCCATCGCCAGGGCCAGTTGCATGGTCGCCGAGATGCCGCGCTCCGGGGCCACCCCGGCGTGGGACGCCTTCCCGAACAACTCCACCTCCCACCGGTCGGCCCCGACCGCTCCGACGATCACGTCCGCCGCCGACCGGCCGTCGAAGTTGAAGCCCATCTTCACCCCCCCGAGTTCGCCGGGGTTCAGGTGCCGCGCGCCGAACAGGCCCGACTCTTCGCGGACGGTGAACAAGAACGAGATCGGCGGGTGCGGCAGCTTCTGCGCGATGAGTTCCGCCACCAGCGTCACGAGGACGGCGCAACCCGTGCGGTTGTCCCCGCCCAGCGCTGTTTCGGCCGCGTTGACGATCTTCCGCCCCTTCAACACCGGCTTCGCCCCGGCGCACAGCGGCACCGTGTCCATGTGCGTCATGAACAGGATCGGCGGCTTGTCCTTGAGTGGCCCGACGCCCGGCAGTTGGCAGATCAGGTTGCCGGTTTGCGTCGGCAGGGGGATGTGTTCCTTCGCGTCGTCGAAGCGGATCAGCTTGGCCGGCACCCCGACCTCGCGGAGGGCGGAGGAGATCTCCTTGGCGATCTTGGCTTCCTCGCCGGTGATGCCGGGGACGGCCAGGAACCGCATCAGGCGGTCGGTGGCGGCGGACGTGTCAACGGAAACGGACATGGTGGGACTCGCGGGGATGGTAGTCGTAGTGTAGTGGATTCCCCGCCGCGTCTCCGAAAGCGTGTTCGCCCCACCGGCCGCGTCTTCCCCAGTCGTCGCTCAGTCGGCTCAGTTGTCCTGCTTCAAATTCGGGATGGGCCGGAAGCCCTTCGTGTTGCGAGTGACGAGCGTGGCGTCGTGGGCCAGGGCAATACATGCGATGAGGAGGTCAGCTCGGCCGATCTTCTTTAATCCCTTCACTTTGAGCAACCGCTCGAAGTGATCGGCAACCGGCTCCGAGATGGGCAGGATGTCGAACGCCGCCAAGCGTTCCTCGTCGGCGACCAGCCGCGCTACGGCTGTCAATAGTTGATCGCGGTCGGCTGCCGTCAGGATCGCTTGATACCGACCCTTCATGAGAATCTCGAACCGCGTGACGGTAGTCGTTACCACTGGCGCGTCGTCCGGTACCGCCTCGAACCGCGCCACGACCTTCGCAGTTCCCTTCAAGAGATCGGAGACGGCGTTGGTGTCGAGAATGAACACGGCGATTACCCTCCCACCGGCGCGGCGCGGCGGTCGGCTTCGATCCGCGCGATCATCGGGTCTACGGTGGGGTCGCCCTTCCAAGTGCCGATGACGGCTCGGACGCGGGCCTTCGCCGAAACCGCCGGCACTCCTCCACCGCTTCGCATCCACTCGGTCAGAGCGATGTGAATGAAACGCCATTGCCCGCTGATGAGCCGGCCGGGGAGACGGCCGGCGTTCGCCTCGTCGAGGACTGTGGCTTCGGGCAACTGAAGGTAGGCCGCAGCCTGCGCTGGCGTCAGGACATCGAACGGCATCGGTGGGCGGGCGGGCGCTGCACCCGCAGCCTTCCCGGCGAAATCCGCCGAGAGGGCAAGGGCCGTCGCCGGATCACCACTTGCAGCCGCCGCCGAAAGGGCGGCGAAAGCCGCCGCGAGTTCTGGGTTCATGGCTTCAGTCCCCGTGCGGGTGAAGGACGGCCGGGGCGACCGGCGGGTTCAGCAGGCTCCGGGCTAGCACCTCCTTGGCCTTATCGAACTCCGGCTGCCAGGTGATCTCCGGCGACAGGTCCCTCATGCAGTCGCGGATCTTCTCCAGGGTATTTTTGGCCATGTGGGGGCAGGCGTTGCACGCGCAGGTGATGCCCGGCACGCCGATGTACTTGTGCCGGGGGAATCGGCTCTCCAGTTGCCACATCATGTTCGGCTCGGTCGCCACGATAAACGTGGTCGGCTCGGCGAACCCGCCGACGTGCTTAATCATCGCCTCCGTGCCGCCGATGTACTCGGAGTGTTCGAGGATGTTCTTCGGGCATTCCGGGTGGGCGATCACTTCCGCGCCGGGGTACTTGGCCTTCATCTTCACGAGGTCATGCACGCTGAAGATCTCGTGGACCATGCACGACCCGTTCCACAGGATCATCTGCCGGCCGGTCACTTCCTGAAGGTAGCGGCCGAGGTGCTGGTCCGGCACGAACAGAATTTCGTGGTCCGCCGGGACGCGGTGCCGCACCACTTCCTCCGCGTTCCCGCTGGTGACGATCCAGTCCGACAGCGCCTTCACCTTGGCGCTGCTGTTGATGTACGTCACCGTCTGGAACTTGCGGCCGTTCTCGCGGAGCATCTCCTGGTAGCGGGCGAGCTTGTCCGGCGGGCAGGAGTCCACGAGCGAGCAACCGGCGGTCACGTCCGGCAGCAGCACCGTCTTCGCCGGGTTCAGCATCTTGGCGGTTTCGGCCATGAACAGGACGCCGCAGAAGACGATGACGGGGGTATCGACCTGGGTGGCTTCGCGGGCCAGCTTCAGGCTGTCGCCGGTGATGTCGGCCAGCTCCTGGATTTCGCCCTGCTGGTAGTAGTGGGCGAGGATGGTGGCCCCGATCTTCTGCTTCAGGTCGAGGATTTCGGCGGAGATGTCGTCGATGACGGCAGGCATGGCTGCGTCCCCTTGTTTTTCGTGTGGCGGAGGGTCAACCCACATCGGATTGTCACGGACATTATACGCGCCGGCGACGCGGAAAGGTAGAATGGCGACGACCCGAACGGAGGAACGAAGTATGTCCGCCGCCACCCCGCCCCTGACCACCGCCGACCTGCTGGCCATGCCGGACGACGGCATCCGCCGCCGCATTTACAAGGGGCAGCTCATCGAGGAAGGACCGCACAACCCGGAATCGGAGGCCCTGGGAATGACCGTCCGCAACCGCTTTCACTCGATCGCCATGTCGAACATCACGGGCGAACTCTACATCTGGCGTCAAGCGCTCCCGCCGCCCCGAGGCAACCTCGTGAACGGCGAAGCGGCGGTGCAATTTACCGATGACGGGGACACGATCGGTGTTGATGTGGCCTATGTGCCGCCGGGTGTGATGGTGACGCAGACCGACGACAACACGGTCATCGTCGGGGTGCCGACGCTAATCGTCGAAATCCTCTCCCCGTCCACGACGCAGCGGGCGCTGAACGACCGATTGAATTTGTTCGACGAGACGAACGTGCCGGTGGTGTGGATCGTGGATGCGGAACGTCAGACGGTGACGGTGCATCGCCACGGGCAGCAACCGGCGCTGGTGAACCGGACACAAGACCTGATCGGCGGCCCGGAGTTGCCCGGCTTCCACGTCCCGGTCGCCCGCCTGTTCGAGTGAGCCGCACCGTCACTTCTTCCAACCTTTGGTCTTCGGGTCGTCGTGCTTGGGCCGGGGCTTCTTCTCCGGCGGCGGGTGCGGGCAGCCGGTGAACGGGCCGCGGAGTTTCTCGGCGTCGAAGTCGGGCTGCAGCTTCGCCATCAGCCACGTCGCCCGCATGCGGCGGTCCTCGTAGTTGTACCCGCCGCTGATTTTCTTCATCTGGTCGGCCAACCCGCACTGGCACGGCATCGCCAACGCCATCCCGCGAAGTTCGTCATACAACCCCCGGTCGCCCGTCATCTTGTACCGGCAGAACACCGCCGACGGCACCGCCCAGTCGTGGTTCGGCACCCGTTGCAGGGCCTCCTCGTAGGCCGACAACGCGACCTCGTACTTCCCGTCGTCAACCATCATGTCGCCGATGTCCAGCAGGGTCCACTCGCACGTCGGGTCGATCTCGGCGGCCTTGCGGAACCACGTCACCGCCCCGTCGCGGTCGCCGGCCCGCTTGTGCGCCATGGCCACTGCCGTCGCCGTGTTGAACATCGGGTCCCCTTCGAAGGCGGTGATCGCCACCGCCTTGGCGTCGTCGAACCGGCCGGCCTTGCCCAGCATCTGGCACTTGAACAACACGATCTGCGGGTCGCTGCCGAACAGCCGCTCGACCATCTCCACCGTCTCGACGGCCCGGCTCAGTTGCTCGCACTGCCAGTCGGTCGCGTCGGCCGGCTCCGGGTAGCGGTCCTGCACGAATTTCAGCAGGAACGCGACGCACTTCTCCCGCCCGATGGCCGTCGCCATGTCTTCGGTCAGCCAGGGGAGGCCCCACGCTTCCGGCAGCCGGCTGTGGCCCACTTCCTGGCACAGTTTCGTCAGGTCGTCGAACGCCTTGGCGAACTCCCGACGGCGGTACGCGGTGTAGATGCGGCCCACGTCCTCGGCCTGACCGGGGGTCATGCGGGCGAGGGTGAACGTCTCCGCCGCGTCGCCGGCGGCGTCGAAGAGGGACGCCAGAATGGCGTTCCAGTCGGCGTGGAACGGCCGCAATCCGACGGCGATGCCGATGGCGTGGAACCCGCGGGCGAAGTCGCGGGCGGCCAGGCATTCCGCCGCGATCTCCGCCTCCTCGGCCAGCATCGCCTCGGTGAACGGCTTCCCGTTCAGGTAGCGGTCGCGGTAGAACTGGTTGCGCTCGTCACGGTCGGCCGGGGGGGAGATCGCCATCGGTTCGCCTCCGGTGTGTTCGGGTTCCGGAAAAGTGTACGCGGAACGGGCCGCGACCGCGAGGGAGCGCCTTCTTCGGATCGAAGAATAGCGCCCCGCGCGGTCGCGGCCCGTGCCGATTTCGTTTCCGTTACCGCCGGCCGGGCGGGTTGCTCGGCGGGCCGCCCATCCGCCCCTGCATCACGTCCGCCGCGCGGCGCTGGAACTTGCTCAACTGCTCGCGCAGGGAGGCGTCGCCCCGCTGCATGATCTCCAGCTCGTTCTGGATCTCGGCGCTGAGCCGCTTCAGTTCCGTCTCTTGGCGGGCCATCATCGCCCGCTCGCGGGCCATCGACACTTCCATCTGCCGCATCTGGGATTCCAGTGCGGTCTCGTCTTCCCGCAACTGCTTCCGCTCGTCCTCCAACTTTCGCCGCTCCTGCATCAGTTTGGCGGCATCCTTTTCCAGGTCGTCGCTCCACTCCTCCAACTCCCCGCGCGTCTTCGAGACGGCCGGGGCCGGAGCGAGCGCGCCACTGGCCACCTGCTCCTCGATCGATTGCAGCTGCGCCTGAAGCTCGTCGATCTGCGTCTGCTTCTCGCCCAGTTGCGCGTGAACCGCCTGCTCCCGCGAGGAGAACTGCTGCTCGCCGTCACTCGCCTCCTGGAGCAACTGCTTCATCTCGTCGAGCAGTTTCCGTAGTTCCCGGTTCTCCTGCTTCAGCCGACGAGCTTGCTCTTCCGGGGAGGACGACGTGGACCCGCCCGTTCCGCCGCGGCTGCCGGAAGACGGCGGCGGGTCGGCGGGGAGCGGCGAGGGAAGGCCGAGGACACTCCCGCCAGGCGGGCTGCCCAGGGCGACGGAGTCGGGCGGCTGGGGCCGCAGCCGCGGCTGGTCGGGCAGTGGGCTGGAGAACGGGGCGACCGGCGGCAGCTCGGACGCCGACACCGGTCCGTGTTGGCCCGGCATCGTCAGCCGCCCCAGGGTGGAAATGCCGCCGCTCGTCCGCGGGCTAGCCGGCGGCCGCGGCGGGAGCGCGTCCAGCCCGACGGCGGAGGCGGTGGACGCCCCGACCGGCGGTGGGGTGGACGCGAGCAGTCGGCGACGCAACTCGGCGGCCGAGATGGACGGCAGCGGGTCGTCGGGCAAGTCCTGGTTCGCCATGAGACGGAACACTCCACGCGACCAGAGTTCGGGGCGGACGGAACGCGAAGCCGGCGCTGGCCACCGAAAGTTAGAACGGCGGGGGGGCCGGTCAAGTGAAAATGAGTTGCCGCGGCGATGCGCCGCTAGCCGGGGTGTGCGCCCAACTCGTCCCCGCTGCCGACGGTTGTCAGGCGGTCCGACTCGCCCGATCCGACCGGGACTCGTGCGGTCGAGGGCCGTGCGGCCCGGAATTGGTATGACTCTTGCTAGGATTCCACCCGTCGTCGCCCGCTTCCCTTCTAGACGGTAGCGCTTATGCCAGCCCTCGTTACTTCCTCCGGGACCACGTTCCCCCCGCCGGCCCTCGGGTTCGACCCGGAGAACGAGATCGTCGAACTGCCGATCCTGTTGCCCGAATGGCAGGTGACCGCCCTCGAACACGCCGCCCAGGAGCGCGGCATGACCATCGGACAGTTGGTCCGTCGCCTGTTCGCCGACCTGTTCCCGGCCGCCCCGCACAGGGATTGAGCAAATCGGCCCTCGGATTGGTATCATTTCCGGCGTCTCCACTCACGGACCCGCCGCCATGCCGACCCCGCCCACCGGTTTCCCGACGATTCGCCCTCGTCGTCTCCGTTCGTCGCCTCTGCTTCGTGATCTCGTCCGCGAAACCGAACTCCGCCCGTCCGATTTCATCCTGCCCCTGTTCGTCCGACCGGGGACCGGCATCCGGAACGAAATCGCGTCCATGCCCGGCAACTACCAACTCAGCCCGGACACCCTCCTCGACGAAATCGGCTCCGCCAAGGAGTTGGGCATTCGCTCGTTCATGCTGTTCGGAATCCCGGCACGCAAAGACCCGGCGGGGCGGGTGGCACTCGATTCCGACGGGATCGTTCAGACATCGTTACGGGCCGTCCGTCGCGCCTTCGGACACGACGTTTACCTGCTCGCGGACGAGTGCTTCTGCGAGTACACCGACCACGGGCACTGCGGCATCCTCCACGAACTCCGGCCGGGAGTTCCCGACCTGGACAACGACGCGACTCTGCCGCTGCTGGCGGAACAGTGCGTGAGTCACGCGCAGGCTGGTGCCGATATGGTCGCGCCGAGTGGCATGTTGGACGGGATGGTGGCCACGATTCGGGCCGGGTTGGACGCGGCCGGATTCGCCGGCGTGCCGATCATGAGCTATTCCGCGAAATACGCCAGCGGGTTCTACGGCCCGTTCCGCGACGCCGCCGAAAGTCCGCCGCAGTTCGGCGACCGCAACACCTACCAGATGGACCCGGCGAACACCGACGAGGCCCTGCGGGAGGTGGCGCTGGACCTGGCCGAGGGCGCGGACATCGTCATGGTGAAACCGGCGCTGTCGTACCTGGACATCATCCGTCGGGTGAAGGACCGGTTCGCGGTGCCCGTCGCCGCGTACAACGTGTCCGGCGAGTTCGCGATGGTGAAGGCGGCGGCCCGCAACGGGTGGATCGACGAGCGGCGGGTGACGCTGGAAATCCTGACGAGCATCAAACGCGCCGGGGCCGGCATCATCCTCACGTACCACGCCAGGGACGCGGCGCGGTGGCTGGCTGAAGGGTGATCGCGGGGCGGCGTCACTCGAGCACCTGCTTCGACACCAGCCACTCGATTCCCAAACCGCCGGCGTGGGTCGTCACCCGCAGCTTCGACCGCCTCTCGACCACTCCCTTGTAATCGCCGACGCTGATGCCGAACTTCTCGGTCTCCCCCGGCTCCCGCCACGACTGGCACTCGACGTGGTAGTTCGTCGAGTTCTTGGACCGGGTCGTGTACTTGCGGACGATGAGCGCGTCGTGCGTCTCCTCCGGCGACGTGTCGGTGACGCCGTTCACCAGTCCGACCGTCCCCATCGATCCGGGCGTGAACAGGAAGATCGCCCCGATCATCAGTCGGCCCCAGGCGATGTGCGAGCGGGACGTGCCGCGCAACAGCACCGCCGAAAGGAACGCGAACGCCGGGAGTCCGAGCGCCAGCGGCACCGCCGCCCGCGCCAGCACCTGGACGAAGTGGAGGGGCGTGAACGGGATCATCGAGAAGATGGTCAGCGCGAAGGCGATCAGGAGCGGCCACAGCACGAACTGCCACTGCTTCCGCCACCCCCCCGTCCGCTGCTCGAACTCGGGCTGCAGCTGGGGCAGGTCACGCGACAACAGCACCAGCCGGGCGGCCGCGTCCACGGCCAGGTCCGGCTTGTCGTGCTTGTCCGGGTCGAACCCGACCCACTTCGCCTCGACTTTCCCCGCCGACAGGCTCACTTCGGGGAAGCCGAGCCGCCGCATGTCCACGATCGCCACCCGCTTGATCGGGTCTTGCAGGTACGCCTCGGTGAACGCCACGGAGTCGGTGCGGACGTAGCACACCTCGTCGAACGCGGGGTCGCCGGTCTGGATCTCGACCGCCAGCCCGATGTTCTTGCACAGCCGGTCGTACCCCGTCTCGCCGGTGATCCGGAACTCACAGTCGCACACGACCGGGGTGCCGACCATCAGCGACGACGGCCGGCCGTTCTTCCCGCGGACGGGCGTCTGGTAGTGGACGGTGTACGCCGAGCCGTCGAGGTCGCCGGTTTCGGTGGAATCCGCCAGGTACGCCCCCGTGCGGCCACCGCCCGCCGCCGTCCCGCCGATCGGTCTCGTCCGCCGCAAGAGGATCACGGCCCACACCAGCATCCCGGCCCCGAGCACCTCGACCACGACGGCCCCGATAAGCAGGTTCCGGTTGACCCCGCCCGGTGCCACGGCGGCGGCGACGAATCCGATGGTGCCCACGACCGTCAGGGTGACACCGACCGCGAGCAGGATCAGCGCGGAGATCCGAGCCATGAGTGCCTCCACAGTGTGTCGTGGTGTGATAGGCAGTATCGGGGCGATGGTCAGCCGTCGGTCCGGGATTCGCCGCCCGCTGGCGGTGGCGAATCCGATCGAAGCGGACGCCCCCCGCGGATCCGCCCGCCCGGAACGACCAATACCATTCCTTCCCCCTTGCGACTTCGGCCGCCGTCGGCTATCCCCGCGTCATGAACACCACCCTCTCGCTGCTCCTGCTCGCGGCCGTGCCCGGTCAACCGCCGGCCGCCGTCCTCCGCGCCCCCGCCCCCGCCGCCGACAAGGGCGAGGTGATGTCCGGCCCGCCACTGACACACACCTTCGAGCTGACACACGCGGGCGAGAAAGGCACCGTCACCCTGACTGGCATCGACGCCGGGTGCGGGTGCCTGAAGGCCGAAGCCACGCCCCGCGTGCTGATGCCCGGCGAGACGGCGAAAGTCACCGTCACCGTGAACACCCTCACGCAACCGGAAGGGCCGGTGACGTGGACCGGCTCCGTCAAGTACGCCGTGGACGACGGCCCACAGCAGGACGTGGCCATCAAGTTGACGGCGACGTTGGTGCGGGAGATCACCGTCACCCCGCCGATGCTCGCCGTGTCCACGACCGGGGCCGTCCGGCAGGTCATCACCGTCGCGGATCGCCGGGCGACGCCCCTCACGGTCACGAAGGCGACGACGACGAACCCGGCGTTCGTGGTCGAAGTGAAAGCCGCTCAGACGCCCCCCGCCGGACGGACGCAGGAGATCGTCCTGACCGTCGCGGCGGACCTACCCCCCGGCGCGCACGAAGACACGGTGACGCTGACGACGAACGACCCGGCGTGCCCGGAACTCCGCGTGCCGGTGCAAGTGCGGAAGCGCGCCCCCGGCGAACTCACGGCCTCCCCGGACGCGCTCTCCATTCGCCTGAACGCGAAGCAGTCGGAGACGTCTGCGGCGGCCGTCATCCGGGCGAGCGGCAAAGCGGTGCGGATTCAAAAGGCGGAGTGTACCAAGGCCGGCGTGACGGTGCGGCACTCGGAGGGCCGCGGCCCGGTGGCGACCGTCCGTGTGGTCGTCGATCCCGCGACGGCGGGCGCGGCCGGGGCCACTGAAGTGATCGTCACGCTGGCCGAACCGGCGGGGAAAACGGTCATTCTGCCGGTGTCGTGGTACGCCCCCTGACGGCTGACGGCTCCGCGAGTCACCGCGCACCCGGTGGCGGCGGAAGCGGATCGATCAAGCCGCCCGGCGGCGGGAGCAGCAGCGGCAGGTTCGAGTCGTCCCCGCGCGGCTCCGGCTCGGTGCGGCGGAGCAGCGGTTCGCCGGGGCGTATCCGGTCGTTACGCCGCCGGTCGTCGAACGGGTACGGCTCCATCCGCGGCAGCGGACTCCGATCAATCGGCCGGATCGGGTCCGTGTCCCGGTTCAGGTTCAAGTCGGGCAGCGCGGGCGGCGGACGCAGGCGGCTCGGGAACAGACAGTCGAGCGTGCCGGCCACCGGCGCGTTGCTGCAACCGGGGAGCAGGGCGAGTCCGATGAGCAGGAGCCGGGGCATCGCGGGGGTCCTTTGGTGACGGCCGAATAGCCGCCCGCGGAAAGGCGGTCAACGGCACCCGCCGAGGCCCCAGGGCGATTCGGAGATGGAAGAGGAGCGGACGGAACCACGAAGGGCACAAAGCACACGAAGGAAAAGAACCGAGCACGACTCAAGAATCTTTGTGTTCTTCGTGTCCTTCGTGGTTCTAAATCTTCCCCAACTTCAACTGCTGAACAG
Organism: Gemmatales bacterium; assembly: GCA_038247725.1. GTDB lineage: Bacteria > Planctomycetota > Planctomycetia > Gemmatales > Gemmataceae > JALHQU01. The sequence continues at coordinate 4,086 of JBBRUO010000081.1, read as the reverse complement.
CCCTGGCCGAGGCCCCCGCCCCTGACCCCACCGGGCTTGCCGTTGCGTGTCGGAATCGTCGGTGTCGGAGAAACGGACGTGCCGCGCGGACAGTCTTTCTGGCGGATTATTCCCGGAACAATTCGTTCGCCTCGTGCGTTAAACAAGACGACGGCTCTCTCGCCACGATTCCCGCACCCGTGCGTGCGCGGTTCCGGCTTCCCGTCCAACCCAACTGGGCCGAATGGTCCCGCGACACGCCCGCACCTCGTCGGTGTTGGGCCGGAGAGTCCGCGCGGCGACACTCATCACCCGCCAGTCGTCACACCATCGCCGCGAACCGGGCAAGGGTAGGCCTGTTCGCGCCGCGAGACGGCCGGCACCATCTGGAGGTCTCAACAATGTCTCGTGCCAAGTGCGTCGTCACCTCGGTCTGCCTCGTGATCGGGCTGACGACCTCCGTCACACCCGCGCCGGCGTCCCCGCTCACCGTCACCTTCGAGGGGGTGTCCCCGGCGGTCGGCAACGCCGGGCAGTACAACTGGAACACCGGGGCCGTGAATCATAACGGCATCCTGTACACCCCCAACGCGAACGGTTCGTCGTCACTCAACCACTTCGTGGCGTTCTGCATGGAGCAGTCCCAGAACGTCTCCCCCGACACGACTTACGCCGGCAACTACAGTTTCTCGAACCTGGAGACGAGCCCGTCCCCCGGCCCGGTCCTCACCGTGTCCACGGCCAACAAGGTCCGCGCCATGTGGGCGCAATACCGCGGCGGTCTCGACACCGGTACGTCCGCGGACAAGGCGAACAAGAGCGCAGCCTTCCAGCACGCCGTCTGGCACCTGGTCGATTCCAGTTACAACCCGACTCTCGGCGGATACTACACTGGGTATCTCGACTCGTCTTCGTGGCAGTCGGGGCTGGCGAATCTGGCAACTCTCGTCAGTGACGGCAAGCAGGATCAGATCTTCGAACTCCGCAGCGGGTTCATCGTCCAAAACGGGCAGATCACAGAGATCCCCGAGCCGGCGACCCTCGCCGTCTTCGGCGGGATCGCGGTGGCGGGGGCGTTCGGCTACCGCCGGCGGAAGGCCGCCGCAACCGCGTGAGACGTGGATGCCGTCAAAACAACCGCCCCGCGCGACCCGGTCGCGCGGGGCGGTTGTTTTCAGCGGTGCCGATCACTCCTTCACATCGATGGCGATGTCGCCGTTACCGTCGAAGGACACCTTCAGCGGCGTCGTCTTGGCGTCGGCGTACTTGGCCGGGAGTTTGCTCTCCTCCTTCACTTCGCGGGTGTAATAGCTGCCGTCCTGCGTCAGGAAGAGGGTGACGGCGTACTCCCCGACCGGCAGCCCGTCGAACTTGGTCGCGGTGCTGGGGACGAACTTGCCGTCCTTGTCCGTCCAGGCGTCGGCGACGTACACCCACCGCTCGGTCGGCATCGTCTGCTTGCGGTGGAAGGCGACCGTCGCGCCGGCCAGCGGCTTGCCGTCCCGCGTTACGGTCCCCTTCGCCGCCAGCACCTTCGGCAACTTGCGGGTGACGCCCGGCTCGTCCGACTCCGGCACCTTCAGGTCTTCCGGCAGGATGCCGTCGAGCATCACGTTGGCGATGCGGGGGCCGTCCGCTTTCATGGTGATCCAGGCGATGTGGTCGAACTCGCCGTACTCGGCCCCCCGCAACCGGCTGCCCCCGCCGGTGGTGGCGAGCTGGTAGTAGTTCATCCCGTTGCGGACGAACTTCTGGTACCGGTGGACGTGCCCGCAGAACACCGTGTATTTGCGGCCTTCCAGGGTCTTCTCGAACGCCGCCCAGCCGTTCGCCGCCAGGTCCGGGGCCACCCACATCGGCTTGTGCGTGAACACCAGCGTCCACTTCGCGTCCTGGTTCGCGTCCAGCACCGTCTTGAAGTACGCGGTCTGCTCGGCCGACACGTAGGACGCCTTCGCCACCGGGTCCTTACCCGTGGCGTCGATGTCCTCGCTGTTCACGGCGACGAACAGCACGTCCTTGTACCGGAAGTGGTAGTACTTGCGGCCGAACCGCTTGGCCCAGTCGGCGTGCAGGCTCAGGTTCGTCAGGTCGTGGTTGCCCGGCACGTAGAAGAACGGCATCTCGAACTTGGCCGTGATGGCGTTGAACTCCTTCCACTCCGTCTCCGCCCGCTCGGCGTCGGTGGTGTACCCCTCGACGAGGTCGCCGACGCTCATCACGAACTCCGGCTGCATCAGGTTCAGCCGCTGGACGGCCTGGCTGAAGATCTTCGCCCGGTGCCCGCCGGTGCGGTCCGACACGATGGCGAACTGGAACTGCTCCGGGCTGGTGTTCACCTTCAGGTTCGTCCACGGGTTCTGGGCTTCGACCGTGACCTGGATGCCGTCGGCGGTCTTCGCCTGCTCGGCGACGGTCGGCCGCGACTGGGACAGGAAGACGGCCACGGCCAACACGGCGACGACGCCGACGGCCAACACGAGACGGTTCATGGGAACGTACTCCGCGAGGAAGAGACGCGGTGAGATTACCCGCGATCTCGCGCCGTGGGAACCGCCCGATGGCCGTCTTCACCGGATTTTCTCACACACGAACCCGCTGTGGTTGTCCCTTTGAGGGCCGTGGGGGGAACGCAACCCACCTCCCCTCGTTGAGGGGAGGTGGGTTGCGCAGCCGCCGGGAGGGGAGTCTTCAAATGCCTGTGGGAGAAGCCATCTCCCCTCCCGGTCGCGTGCCGCGACCGACCTCCCCTCAGCGAGGGGAGGTGTCAGATTGGCTCGCCCACTCAATACGATGAAATCCTCCCGGCAGGTTCGTGTCTCACGCCCGCACGGCGAGAGCGGTGGCGGTGGCGAACAGCCGGGAGTAACTGAACGTGACCAGCACGCGGGTGACGCCGAGGGCCGCCATGCGGTCGCCGGTCGGCCCGGTCACTTCCACCGTCGGCTCGATGGCCCGCGCGCACACCACCTCCACGTCCCGCCAGTCCACCCCCCGCCGCCACTTGCTGCCGAGCGCGCGGAACACCGCCTCCTTGGCGGCCCACACGGCGGCATAGAACTCGGTGCTGTGCGTCCGGTCGCGGCAGTACGCCGCCTCGCGGTCGGTGTACACGCTGCGGACGAACTTGTCGGCGTGGTCGTCGAGCAACTTCCGCACGCGGGGGCAGTCCAGCACATGAGTGCCGAGGCCGAGAATATCCATGTCGGGTGTCGCGCCGGGAGAGTGTGTGACAATCCAATCCTCATTGTGGCCCTCGGCCGCCGATTGGGCAAACCCGGTTCGGCCGGCGTCTCTCGCTCCTACACTAATCCCGTATTTCCCCCGGAGCGGCACACCCATGCCCGACGTCGATCCGCCGTGGTACCAAGACGGCCTCCACTTCACCTGCACGCAGTGCGGCAAGTGCTGCACCGGCGCGCCGGGGTTCGTGTGGGTGACGGACGCGGAGATCGACGCGCTCGCCGCCGCGCGGGGGATGAAGCGATCCGAGTTCGCCGCCGTCTACACGTACAAGACCCGCGGCAAGGTGTCGCTCCGCGAGCGGCCCAACGGCGACTGCATCTTCTACGACGCCGACCAGGGTTGCACGGTGTACGCGGCGCGGCCGCTGCAGTGCCGGACGTGGCCGTTCTGGGAGAGCAACCTGACGACACCGGAGCAGTGGGCGGAGACGGAAGCCGTCTGCCCCGGCTCCGGCGAGGGCGACCTGATCCCCGTCGAGGAGATCACCCGCCGAATGAAGGCGATTAAGATGTGAAGCAAGCGTGGCGGCAGGTCGCGGTCGAGTCGGCCGGAGGCCGGCTAGGCCCGACACCCACAATCGACGCACCCAGTTGTCGGGCCTCGAAGACTCGACCCGACCTACTCTCCGAGGTTCCCATGCGATCCCTCTTCGTCGCCCTTTGCCTCTCCACCCCGGCGGTCGCCGCCGACTGGCCCTGCTTCCTCGGGCCGACCGGCGACAACCACACCCCGGAGAAGGTCGCCCCGTGGAAGGGCAAACTAACCGAGGTCTGGAAGAAGCCCGTCGGCGAGGCGCACAGCTCGCCCGTCGTGGCCGACGGAATCGTGTATGCGTTCTTCACCCCGAAGGGCACCAGCAAG
>JBBRUO010000080.1:0-14789 GCA_038247725.1 Gemmatales bacterium | reverse complement strand
CTGAACACCACCCCTCGTGGTGGGGAGGTCGCCGAGTGGAACGCGGCGGGAGGGGAGATTGGTTTTCGGGAGGGCGAAGCTCCCGCCGAGCCGCCAATCACGCACGCGGCGCGGCGGGAGCCTCGCCCTCCCAAAGCGTCCGACGAAGACTCCCCTCCCGGCGGCTGCGCCGCCGACCTCCCCTCGACGAGGGGAGGTCGGTTGCAGGCCCCGCACGGCATCCGGGACAACTTCCGTGGGTTCGTGTCTCAGGAATCGGTCGGGTCAGCCGGGGTGTTTGATCTCGACCTTGCCGAAGAACAGCATCTTCTTGTCGCCGGTGCGGTACAGTTCCTCGAACATCAACTTCAGGTCGGGTTCCATCTTCCCCTTGCGGGGGACGTTGAGACCGCCCTCGACCGAGAACTGGACGTCCTTGGTCCAGTCGATCATGTCCTTTTCCAGCCAGATGACCAGCCGGTTGACGCCGATGATGTTCCGCACCAGGATCCGATTCCCAGGCAGGATGTCGGCGGTGAACTGGGCGGGGATGGGGGCCAGGTCGGGGCGGTCGGGGCGGCGGAACTGGTGCCGCGGGTGCATCTCCTCGATGCCCACCCAGTAGAAGCGGTTGTCCCCTTCCCGGATGCTCTTCCACGCGTCGAACCGCTTGTCGTTCAGCCGCAGCGAGGCGACCCCGCGCGCGCGGGTCTTGCGGCCCATCCAGTCGAAAGCGTTCTCGACCTCGGCCGAGAACCACTCCGCCCCCCGCCCCTTATACACCGTGTATAGCGACGGATACCCGTTGGGCAGCCAGTTCTCGTATAGCTTCCGCATCGAGGTGCTGGAGACGCCGGACATGTCGCCGGTGACGGTGAAGACGGGCAACTTCTGCGCGTTCGTCCAGAGGTGCTGGTAAAACTGGTAGACGGGCGTCGGCCCGAACAGGGACAGGCCGGCGTACAGGTCCGGGTGGCCGAGACCGAGGTCGAGGGCGAGGGTGCCGCCGACGCCGAGGCCGAACAGGTACACCCGGTCCGCGTCCACGTTGAACCGCCGGGTGACATCCCGCATGACGCCCAGGATGAACGGGTGGTCCTTACCGGTGTAGTCGAACGGGCCGACGACCCCGATCGTCCACTTCGGCGCGATCACGATGTACCCGTACTTGTTCGCCATCTCGCCCAGGTTGGCGAGCATCTTCTCGGCCGGCATGGCCGGGTCGGTGAGGGCCACCACCAGCGGGTACGACCGCCCGTGGTGGTACTCGTCGGGCAGGCGCATGTAGTAGTCGTACCCGGCGGCGTCTTCGGGAATCGGTCCGGTGTTGCGGAGGTACACGCGGTCGAAGCCGAGCGCGGCGTCCTTGTCGAGCAGTCGGCCGGACAAGTCGTCCAGCGGTTCCGGTCGGGTGGGCGGCAGCAGGGAGACGATCTGCGCCAGTTCCTCGGCCGGGAGCACGTTCGTGGATTTCAGGTAATCGTTGAGGACGCCGGTCCGCTCGTTGCCAATCCGTTGCCGCAGGTAGGCCAGCGCGGCGACGCGGGTGTTCCACGACTTCACCGCCAACTTGGTGTCCGGGATCGCCCCGTTCTTGCCCCGCAGCCAGCCGTTCACCGCCAGCGCGAACAGCACCTCGGGCTTGTTCACCGGGTCCATCCCGGCCGTCGCCCGCCGGTCTTCCTGGTCGGCCGCCATCCGGAACGACTCCAGCCGCGAGGCCGAGTCCGGGTGCAGTTCGACGAGGACGGCTTTAGCCGCCGCGACCAAAGTGGCGGAGTCGCCGAGCAGGTCGAGCCGCGGCGTCGAGGGGGCGGCGAACCCGCCGACGGCCGCGCCGCGCGCGGTGGCCACGGCGGTGCCGGTGGTGCGGTCGATCAGGTCGCGGAGCAGCCGCTTGGTGGTGTCGTGTTGTGGGCCGAGCAGGTCCACGGTGGCCCGGAGTTCGGCCAGCCGGGTCAGGTCTTTCGCGTCCGCCGACTTCGGCTCGTACCCGGTCGCGAAGCGGGTGGCGAGCTTGTACCGGCCGGAGTCCACCGCCGCCGCCAGCTCCTCGATGACCAGTTTCGACTCGGCCGTGTCGATCTCGCCGACGAGCTGGTCGTACCGGTCGGTCGCCTCTTTCGGCCACGGCGTCTTCAGGTCCGCCTTCAGTTTGGCCAACTCCTGCCGGGCCAGGACGAGCCAGCCGATGTCCTTGAGGAAGGTGGCGATCTTCATCCGCCGCAGCGGGTCCACGCCGCCTTCCGGGTCTGCCAGTTCCGGGTGCGTGCGGAGCAACTTGAGGATGTTCTCCGGCGGGAACTCGCGGGTGTCGTAGGCCTGGGACCAGGAGTGCGAGGTGGAGAAGACGTACATGGAATCCGGCCCCAGGTACGAGATCGTCTGGTCGATCAGCTCGTAGCGGCCGCCGCCCAGTTTCACCTTCAGCGTGCGGGTCCAGTTCGCCTCCCAGTCCGGCGCGGTCAGTTCGCCGACCGGCGGGAGTTTGCGGGCGAGGGTTCGTAGCGGGCCGCGCCGGTAGCCGACCGGCTCGGTCTTGGGCAGCCCCTTCTCGATGCCCGCCAGTTGCTTCTTGGCGTGGCTGCTGAAGAACACGTACTTCGGCCCGTACCCGACCGCGTCCAGGAACGTCCGCACCTCGAACTTGCCGTTCAGGTCGGCCGTCTCGCGGGTGATGCGGCCGCGGATGGTGTAGCCGTCCTTCAAGATGACCACGTCCTCGGCCGGGGCCGGGGGGCAGGCGAAGGCGAGGTACGCGGCCGCCACCGTCAGCGTGCCGAGGAGTGTCCGGCGGAGGGGTGAGCGCATGGGGAGTCCCCGGTGGGTGGCGGGTGGGAAGGGTGTATTGTCGCCCGGCGGCGGGGAACCGGTCAAGCGGTGAGTTGCCCGGACGCGGTTCGGGTGTCACAATGACAGCAGACTGATCCGCAGGCCGTTGGGGGAATCGCGATGCCGGTCCAGTTCCGATGCTCCGCTTGCCGGGGGAAGTTGAGCATTTCCCGGCGGAAGGCGGGGAGCCAGGTGGACTGCCCGAAGTGCGGGCAGTCGCTCACGGTGCCGACCGGCGACGCGATGGCCGAGGATCTCGCGGAGTTGCTCGTCGCCGCCCAGAGCGGTGCGGACTCCGAGGCCCGCGCGATGACGCCGGCGGCCCGCCTGCCGGTCCATCGGCCCATCGCCCTCGACGACATGCCGCTGTTCGAACGGCCGGACTTCGAGAACTTGCTCGACCCCGTCGCCCGCACGCCGGACCCGCTGCCGCTGCCGCCGTCCGACGACGGCATCCCCGACCGGAGTTCAGCCGCCGCGCCCGGCCATGAACTGGACGCCATCGTCCTGAGTCGCACGAAGGCGACCCTCATCGTGGTGGCCGTCGTGGTGCTGCTCGGCCTCGCCTTCGCCGCCGGCTTCCTCATCGGCGGGTGACGGCCATGCGGATCATCCCGGTCCTCGACCTGATGGGCGGCGTCGTGGTCCGGGCCGTCGCCGGCCGGCGAAGCGAGTACCGCCCCATTCATAGCCCGCTCGTCGATTCCCCCGACCCGTCCCACGTCGCCCAACGTCTGCTGGAAGCGAGCGGCGCGACGGAGTTGTACGTCGCCGATCTCGACGCCATCACAAGGGGGGAGTCGGTCACGGACGCCGTCCGCGAGTTCCTCAATGCCGTGGGCGTCCGGGTCTGGTTCGACGGCGGCTTCCGGACGGCGGAAGCGGCATCAACATTCGCCCCGCCAATTCGCCCCGTGCTGGCGTCGGAAATAGTCGGCGTGCCCGTTCGCAACTACAACTGCTCCGCTTACTCCATCGACCTGCGGAACGGCGCGGCGGTGTCGGCGACCAATGCACCCCCCCTGGAATTAGCCGCGTCCGCCGTCGCGGTTGGGTTCGAGACGCTGATCGTCCTGGATTTGGCGGACGTGGGCACCGACACCGGCCCCGGTACGCTGCCACTGGTGCGCGAGCTGCGGACCCGCTACCCACGCCTGGAACTGATCGCCGGCGGCGGGGTGCGCGACCACGACGACCTTGCACGCCTCGCCGACGCCGGGGCGGACGCGGTGCTGGTGGCTTCCGCCCTCCACTCCGGCCGGCTACCGTGAAACAGGCAGTATCGCCGGATACTCCTGTATTGCTACCCGATGGTTTCCCGGCCGAATGGAACGTTTCCTCGTTGACCACCCCGAACTCGGCGGCGATACTGCTGGATTATTTGGCGGCGTAACATCCGCAGAATCCCTGTTAGAAGGCGCTGTAGACAGACAGTGCCCGAACCCGGAGAGAAAAGAACTATGAAGACACGCATCGGAGATATGGAGGTGTCATACACGTCCCGCGGCACACGCACCTATCGGTTGGAACTGTGGCATGATGGGCTGAAGAAGCACCGCGTAATCAGGAGCAACGACGCGGCAATTGTTGAGCGCAAGGCGAGGCTCCAGGCACACGACTGGGCAGAGAAATGGGCAATGACTCAGGGTCGCGAGGCTTCGCGCCAGGAGAGGACCCAGAAGAAGGAGCACCAAGAGTCCCAGAAGGCGCTCGCCGCGGAACGCACTGCCGAGGCCCAGGCCGCCCTCGAAGCTCTGGAGAACATACTGGCTCACACGCTTGGCGTAAGTAAAGTGATCGATTGGGAGAGCCTGAAGGATCGAACTGACTTCCCGGAACCTGCGCCGACGCTGGAGCCTGCGTCGAAAGCGCCACCCGCTGAACCTGATCCCAAACGGTACAAACCAGATATCACATTCCTGGACCGATTCCTCTCCTCACGCCGGGAGAGGAAGATCGCCGATGCAGCCCGCCGCTATGAGTCAGCCCGTCTAGCGTGGCAGAAGCAGATGAAACGCCGAGCGGAAGACCAGCGGAACCGCGAAAAGCAGTTGGACGCTGATGTCCTCGAATGGAAGCGAAGCCGTGACGCATTTCTGTCTGGCCAAGCTGACTCCAACGCAGCGGTAGACCAGCAGCGTGAAGCCTACGAGGCGCGCGATCCGGGCGCTATCCTTGATTACTGTGACTTGGTGCTGTCCAACTCTGAGTATCCAGAGTGGATGCCGAAGGAGTGGGATCTGGATTACAACCGCGAGAATGGGATTCTGATTGTCGAGTACAGCCTGCCGTCGCTTGATCAGATTCCGCGCTTGTCAGAAGTCCGCTATGTCCAATCGCGGGATGACTTCGCGGAGAAGGTTCTACCGGACGCCCAACTCAGGACACTGTACGACGCCGTGGTGTATCAAATCGTTCTCCGCACTGTTCACGAGTTGTTGGAAGCGGACACGGTTGCCGCGCTCGAAGCCGTTGTCTTTAACGGACGCGTTACCTCAGTAGATCCTCGTACTGGTCACGAGACCACGGCTTGCATCCTCTCGCTGCAGGCTCCAAGGCGCGAGTTCTTGGCGATCAATCTCGCACACGTGGCTCCAAAGGCCTGCTTCAAAGCCCTCAAGGGCGTAGGAAGCTCGAAGCTCCACAGCCTCACTCCCATGGCGCCCATCTTGCAAATGCGCCGGGATGACGGCCGCTTCGTGTCCGCGAGGGAGGTCGCAAACACTCTCGATGACTCAGTTAACTTGGCCGCCATGGACTGGGAAGAGTTCGAGCACCTTGTCCGGGAGCTGTTCGAGCGCGAGTTCACCACGTCCGGAGGCGAGGTGAAGGTAACTCAAACCAGCAGAGATGGTGGTGTGGACGCGATCGCTTTCGATCCGGACCCGATCCGGGGCGGCAAGATCGTAATCCAGGCCAAGCGCTACACAAATACCGTGGGAGTGGCGGCCGTGCGGGACCTGTACGGCACTGTGATGAACGAAGGTGCCACAAAAGGAATTCTCGTCACGACGTCAGATTACGGTCCGGATGCCTATGCGTTTGCGAAGGACAAACCGTTGACCCTACTGAATGGAGCAAATCTCCTCCATTTACTCGGGAAGCACGGTATACGAGCGAAGATCGACATTCACGAGGCCAGACGGTTGATGGGGTTGTAGCTGCCGATCCATGTCACTTGAGAATGCGCCTTCCACCTGCAACATGCAGCGGACTGTGCTGCGCGCCGGTGCCGAGGCGGCGCTGGTCGCCTCCGCCCTGCACGCCGGTCGGTTGGGGTGGGAAGTTATCCGACTGCCGTGAGTTGGTCGCGCAGCCATTCCACCCGCCGGGCCACGGCTTCCGTCGGCGGGAGGGCGATTCCCGCTATCATTCACCCCGTTCACCGCTTTCACTCACCGCCCGGAACTTCCCATGTCCACCCCCGCCGAGATGATCGAAGCGTACCTGGCAGGCCCCGCGCAACTTCGCGCCGCCGTTGCCGGGATGACGCCGGACCAACTCCGCGCCCGCCCCGTCGCCGGCAAGTGGAGTACCCTCGAAGTGGTCGCCCACATCGCCGACTTCGAGCCGGTGTACGCCGACCGCATCCGCCGGGTGGCGGCGCTGCGGAAGCCGCTGCTTTTGACAGCCGACGAGAACGAGTACGCCGCGAACTTGGCGTACCACGAGCGGGACGTGAATGAGGAACTCGACCTGATTGAAGCCACCCGCAAGGCCACCGCCCGGATGCTCCGCGCGCTGCCGGCGGAGTCGTGGAACCGGCCCGGCATTCACGCCGAGAAAGGGCTGGTGACGCTGGCCGACCTGGTGAAGGCGATCACCGGCCACATCCCGCACCACCTGCCGTTCGTCGCGGCGAAGAAGGCAGCGCTCGGGATGGGGTGACGGTCACACGCCCTGGATCTGCCGGAGGACGACCTGGGCAGCGGTGCGAACCGGCTCACCCGGTTCCCCGGCGGCATTGAAGAAGGGGAATTGCGTCGGTAGCGGCGGCCTCGATTCGCCCCAGGGCGGTGACGCCACGGTGTCACCCGCTTCGCCCGTGACGGAAACGCCCGCCGCGCCCTTGTACCACCCCAAGTCGGGTGCGAGAATGGTGTCCGCCCTGGCAAGCCTCCGGAAGGGGGACATCGGGGACGCGGACCCCGGCGGGTGGGCGGATCCGGCCGACTGGGCATCCGTCTCCGGAACCAAGATCGACCTCACTCTCCTCAGGAACGGAAGAAACAACATGATTCAGCCTGCCAAACTCTTTGCCGCGTTACTGGGGCTGTGCCTACTGGCGGGCCTGGCGCTCGAGGTGTCGGCGCAGAGTCCGCAGCCCAAGGCCAAGGGCGTCAGCGATGCGCTCCCGGACCCCGACGGCAAGCCCGCCGACGTGACCAAGACCGTCAAGGTCTTCATCCTCATGGGCCAGTCGAACATGCTGGAGATGGGCAAGGTCGCGGGGGACAAGGACGGGACGCTGGAGCACGCGGTCAAAACGGAAGGCCTCTATCCCTTCCTCATCGACGACGCGGGCAAGTGGACGACCCGGCAAGACGTTCGTAACGTCGCCGTGATGGGCAGCGGCGGGCCGGGCAAAACTCAGATGCGGAAGAACGACTGGCTGACCGTCTCCGGCGGCAAGATCGGTGTGGAGATGGGCATCGGCCATCAACTGGGCAACGCCTTGGACGAGCCGGTCTTGATCCTCAAGAGCGCGATCGGCAACCGCAGCCTCGGCTGGGACCTGCTCCCGCCCGGCTCGCCGTCCCACGAGTTCACCGACCCCAAAGACGGCAAGACGTACGTCTACGCCGGCTACGGCAACAGCCCGGACCGCTGGGTGAAGGGCACCGAGCCGAAGCCCATCACCTGGAAAGCGGGCCTCCAATACGACGGTGACATCGCCCGCGCCAAGGAAGTGCTGGAGAACCTCGACAAATACTACCCCGGCGCGACGACGTACGAGGTGGTCGGCTTCTTCTGGTGGCAGGGTGACAAGGACCGCTACAACGCCGGTCACGCCGCGAAGTACGAAAGCAACCTGGTCAACCTCATCGCCGCGCTCCGCACGGAGTTCAAGGCACCGAAGGCCAAGTTCGTCTGCGCCACCCTCGGCCAGACCGACAAGGAGAAGGCCACAGGCAATGAAAAACTCATTCTCGACGCCCAGTTCGCCATCAGTGACCCCAAGAAGCACCCCGAACTGCAAGGCTCGGTCGCGACCGTTTACACGAACCCGTTGAGCATGGGCAGCAGTTCCAACGCCCACTACGGCGGCAACGCCAAGACCTATATGAATGTGGGCCTCGGCATGGGCGAAGCCATGGTCAAACTGCTCAAGCCGAGCAAGTAAGCCGCAACCCCCGCCCCCTGTGACCACTCAACGTCAGCCCGTCTCGCCCCGGCGGTCGCTGTCACACGCCCTGGATCTGCCGGAGGGCGACCTGGGCGGCAGAGCGAACCTGCTCGCCCGGTCCCTCGGCGGCGGCCGTGAGAAGGGGAATGGCGTCGGCGGCGGCGGCCCCGATTCGCCCCAGGGCGGTGACGGCGGCGAGGCGGGAGGTCTCCTCCGCGCTGCCCGGCTCCGGCTCGTGCGGCGAGGCGATCGGGGTGCCGATGCCACTCCCGCCGTACTGGATGTGGTCGGCAGTGGCGCGGGGGGCGGGCGTGCTGGTGAGCAGCATGTCAATGAGCGCGGGCACCGCCTCCGCCGCCGCCCCGCCGATCCACCCGACGGCCACGGCCGCTTCCCCCCGGACGAACGGGTCGTGATGGCGGAGGTGGAACAGCAGGGTCGGCACCGCCGGTTCGCCGATCTGACTGAGCGCCTTCGCGGCCAGCCGGCACAGCACCACGTTCGTCCCCCGCATGGCTTCCGTCAGGGCCGGGACGGCGGCGGCGGCCGCGGGTCCGAGGCTGCCCAGCGCCTGGGCCGCGCCGGACGCCGTCCGCGGGTCCGTGTCGTGAAGGGCGGCGCACAGCGAGGCCATCGCCGACCGCGCCTGCGGGCCGAGTTTGCCGAGACCCCAGGTGGCGTGGCGGCGGACGTACTTGTCCGGGTGCGACAGGAACTGAACCAGAGGGGCAACGGCCGCCGGGCCGACGTGAGCGATGGCCTGCACCGCCGCCTCGCGGACGGCCTGATCGGCGTCCTCGACGGCGGCAATCAGGGCCGGCAGCGCGCCGACGGCGTCCCCGCCCAGCTTGCCCAGTTCGCGAGCGGCCCGGACGCGCGCCGCCGCCTGCGGGCTGGTCAGCCCGCGGGTGTATTCCGACCAGTGCTGTTGGGCGACCGACATAGCGGCGGACACTCCCGAAACGGCGGGCGAACGGACCCGGACGCGGCCGAAGTTTAGGACGGTTCGGCGGGCGGGCAAACCGGTTTTCCAACCGCAACGGGTTTCGGACCGCCGAAGATTCTTCGGGTCCGCCCTCAGTCGAAGCCCCCGTGATCAAGAAGTGTCGGCAGGCGAGACAGACGCGGGTCGAAGTCCGGTATAATAGAAACCGTTCGGAACCCCCTTCCTCGGTGCGCCATGAACCGTCCGCGTTCCTCCGCCCGCTCCCGTTCGGTGATGGCGGCCGTCGTCCTCGGCACCGCCCTGACGGCGGCGGACGCATCCGCCGCCACTTCGCCGGCCCCGTCCGCCTACCTCGACGACTCCGCCGTCCGCGACCTGAGCAAATACTGCCAGGCCTGCTGGCGGAACGCCCGGCTGCCCCTCGACCGCTGGACGGACTGCACCCAGCAGGTGTTCGTCCGCCTGCTGGAGCGGATCGGCACGGATCGGTGGGCCACCCTGTTGAAGTCCGACGGGGAGGACAAGCGGGAGTTCCTCCGCGCCATCGACGCGGTGAAGAAGCGGACGCAGCGGGCGAAGCGGGCGGTCGAGTTGTCGGCGGACGTGCCCGACTTCCAGAACAAGTCCGAGGCCGCCCTGCGGGAGCAGCGGGAGTCGGTGCGGCTGGCGGCGGCGGCGGTCCTGGGCGACCGTCAGCGGAACATCCTCGACCTGTCCGCCGAGGGGTGGTCGGTGACGGAGATCGCGGCCGAACTGGACACCACGCCGGAGCGGGTCAGCGACGAGAAGTACAAGGCCATCCGCAAGCTCCGCCACCACCTCCGCGTCGATGCGTGACCGACTCCGCGGTTGAAGACCGGCACGATTCACCGCCGAGGGCGCGAGAGGGCACGTGAGGAAGAGTCGGTCTTTCTCCGCGCCCTCCTGTGCCCTCGGCGGTGAATCCTTCTTCCACTTGAATCTCGGAGCAGCCCAGGTTGCGTGACCGACTCCGCTGGCCGCGCGGGGCGGAATCGGGTGAAATGTCGCGGCGGGTACGCCGAACTCCCGGTGGGGCGCGTCCCGCCTTCCCACCCGGCCGAGTGCCCGCATGTTCGCGTACCTGAAGGCCACCCGCCACCCGTGGACGTGCTTCCTGTTCGTCGTCCCGCTCCTCGTCGTGTACGAGGTCGGGGTGGTGGTGCTGGCCAACGGGTCGGACGCGACCGGCTTGCGGAACGGGGCCGACATCTGGCTTCGCGGGCAGTTGGTGGACTCCGGCATCCAATTCCCGTGGGCGCTCCCCGCGCTGGTCGCGGTCGTCCTCCTCTTTCGGACCTGGTGGTCGTGGGGCGAGCGGCCGAGTTCCCCCCTCACTGGGGTGGTGGGCACGCTGATCGAGAGCGTCGCTTTCGCCGCCGGGCTGTGGCTGGTCGCGCGGAACTTCCGCCCCATCATGGAAGCCTTCGGCATCCCACTCGCGGACCTGCTCCACGACGACCTGCGCGCCCTCCCGCCGGGGCAGTTGGTGCGGTTCGTGGGGGCCGGCATCTACGAGGAAGTGCTGTTCCGGATGGGCCTGTTCTCCGCCCTGTGTCTGTTGTTCAAGTTCTCCCTCCTCCCCAACTTCATCACCGTACCAATGGCGGCCGCCATCGGATCGCTGCTGTTCGCCGCCGCGCACCACTTCGGCCCGCACGGGGAACCGATCGTCCCGGTGGTGTTCCTGTTCCGGGCGGCGGCCGGATTGCTGTTCACCGCGCTATACCAATTTCGCGGCTTCGGCGTCGCGGTCGGCACCCACGCCGGCTACGACATCCTCGTCGGCGTGGCGGTGGGGTGAAGGGTGCTTTGACCAGACCGGTCGTCTACTTTCCCGCTGCGGCCAGAACCCGACTTCACGGCGGGCCTGCGACTTCCTCCGGCCGGCACGCGCGCCAGAATTCCGCGGAATCGACCCGCTCGGAAAACACGCGCACGCTGCCGTTGGCCAGTGCCGCCTGGAACCCGCTCCGGTGCGGCGTACCCAGGGCGCGTGGGTCGCACGGAACCCCGTGCCGGAGGAACTGGATCGGCAGTGTCGGGTCCACCGGCCGGTACCTCCCGAGCGCCGGCATGTGCGGGCTGCGGAACCCCAGACCTCACAGGTTGAACACCTCGTCGCCGCTCGCCGTCACGCACACCTGGGCGCGTTCTCCGAACACAACCTTGCCCGAAGCGTCGGAGAGTTTGCCCGTGCCCCACGGCAGCAGCCCGTTCGCCGCGTAGCTGCCAGTCGCGTAATAGCCCACGCTCCCATCCGGCAGCGTCACAGGCACATCCCGCCTGTCGCTCGCCGTGTGATCGGCGGGATCGAGAAATGTGTGAAACGGCCAGTTCACCGTTCCGCCGTACTGGGTGTATGGTGTCCCGGAATTGTGTCGCAGTGGTAAGCCAACCGAGGAGTGCCCGTTGTAGTGGGTGACGGGCTGAGCAGGATCGTATATGCGAGGCGTCGATTCGATGTACGGCATCAGGGCCGCGAACACAGATACCAACCCACGTCCGCTCACGGCCCCTTCTCCCTGATCCACGAGTGGCGGCAATTTGCCGCTGGCGTCTTGGTAACCGTGGAGTGCCAAGCCGAGTTGTTTGAGGTTGTTGCTGCAGCTCATCGCATCGGCGGATTCGCGCATCTTGGTGATGGCGACGAGGATGATCGGCACGAGCAGGAGCGCGATCACCGTCACCACGACGACGTTCGCTCGTTGGGAACTCAGGCGAGGGGGCACCGCTTTTCTCCTGCGATTCTTTGAGAAGTGAACCTCCCAAACCGGCCGTCAGCGGTATGATAACCGGTTTCCCCCATTCGTACTAACGAGTGCCGCCGTGACCGTTTCGTCCGCCGTGTCGGGTCAAGTGTTCCTCAAGCCGAAGCGCGCCCAGCCGTTCTACGCCCGACACCCGTGGGTGTTCGCCGGGGCCGTGGAGCGGGTCGAGGGCAACCCCGCCGACGGGGCCGTGGTGGACGTCCGCTCGCACGTCGGCAACTTCGTCGCGCGGGGACTCATCAACAACCAGAGCAAGATTCAAGTCCGCCTGTACTCGTGGGACGAGAAGGTCGAACTCGACCGCGAGTTCTTCAAGGCCCGACTGCAACGGGCGCTCCGGCTCCGGCACGACATCCTGAAGATGAACCACGGGCCGGACGCCTCGTACCGCATCGTCTTCAGCGAAGCCGACACCCTCTCCGGCATGGTCGTGGACCGCTACGGCGGCTGGCTGACGGTGCAGTTCACCTCGCTGGCGATGGCCGTGCGGCGGGACATGTTCGGCGAACTCCTCACCGAGTTGCTCGGCTGCCAGGGCGTCTACCTCCGCACCGAAAAGGGCATCGGCAAGCTGGAAGGGGTGACGCTGCAAGACGGCCTGCTGTGCGGTGAGGCCCCGCCGCCGGAGGTCATCGTCCACGAGAACGGCCTGAAGTTCGCCATCAACCTGAGCGAGGGGCAGAAGACCGGCTACTACCTCGACCAGCGGGACAACCGCGCGGCGGTGGCGAAGCTGTGCGGCGGCAAGCGGGTGCTGGATGCGTTCAGCTACTCCGGCGGCTTCGGCATGTACGCCGGCGCGGCCGGCGCGACCGAGGTGGAGTGCGTGGACGCCTCCGACGCGGCCCTGGCGCTGGTGAAGCGGAACGCCGAGCTGAACACCCTCTCGCAACTGACAGCCGTGAAGAGCGACATCTTCCAGTACCTCGACGCCCAGGTGGCGGCGAAGCGGCAGTTCGACGTGGTCATCCTGGACCCGCCGAAGTTCGCCCGCGACCGGGCCAGTATCCCGCAGGCGATGCGGGGCTACCGCCAACTCGCCCAGCAGGGGCTGAAGCTGCTCGCCCCGGACGGCATCCTCGTGAAGTGCTGCTGCTCCGGCCTCATCACGATGGACATGTTCGAGGAGGTCATCGCGCAGACGGCCATCGACGAGAAGAAGGACTTGCAAATCCTCTCCCGCACCGGCCCGGCCCCGGACCACCCGGTGTCGGTGACGTGCCGCGAGGGGGCGTACCTGAAGTGCGTCATCGGCCGCGTGGCGTGACGGGTCGGGGGCGACAGGGAAAGATTATCCTTCACGCCCCCAGCTTCGCCAGTTCCGTACGCGACGTTGAGAAGGGGTCAGTTGTCCGAATCCGGCTCGTCCTCGTCCTCGACCGTACCAGTCGCCGGCGGAGTTTCCGACACGCCCAATTGTTTGCGGATCGCCTCACACAGCGTCTCGGCCACCTCCCGATGTCGAGGTACCGCCGTCTGAGCGCCGGTCACGAGGTTGCGGTACAAGTCATGCCGACGGCCGTGCCGCACGAACTCGCAGCCCGCCGCTTCCAATTGCCGCACCAGATCGCGTCTCTTCACACCGTCAACTCCAGCGGTTGACGCTGCGCCGACGCGGGGGCCGGCGGGCGATCTTGAGCGACCACTAACTCGTATGCGTCCTGGATGTTCTCCCGCAACTCGGCCAGCGTCGCCCCCTGGCTGAACACGCCCGGCACCTCGACTAACCTCCCCACCAGCCACGCGCCGTCCGGCCAGTATTCCAGCGTGAACTGTCCGCGCATCGTTCGCCCTCCCGGTCGGTCTGTCGGTCCACCGGCTTGAAAATCCAGACTACTGATCGGCCGCCCGGCACGCAAGTCGCGTGCGTTCCCGGCTCACGCCCCCAGCTTCGCCCTGGCGTCCTCCAAAATCGCCTTCGTCGCGGTGGCCCCCACCCGCGTCACGCCGAGGGCCCGCACCTCCATCAGCTTCTCGAACGTCCGCACCCCGCCGGCCGCCTTCACCTGCACCCACGGCGGGCTGCTCGCCCGCATCAGCTTCAAGTCCTCCACCGTCGCCCCGGTCTCCGCGTACCCGGTGCTGGTCTTCACCCAGTCGGCCCGCGCCTCGCCGCAGAAGCGGCAGAGGATCGTCTTCTGTTGGTCGTTCAGGAAGGCGTTCTCGAAGATCACCTTCACCTTGGCCTGGGCCGCGTGCGCCACCCGCACCACCGCCGCGATGTCGTCGGCGACGTAATTCCACTCGCCGGACAGCACCTTGCCGATGTTCACCACCATGTCCAACTCGGTCGCGCCGTCGGCCAGGGCGATCTCGCTCTCCATCACCTTGACGGCCGTGACGTGGCCGCCGTGCGGGAAGCCGATAGTGGTACTCGCCTGCACGGTGGACCCGGCGAGCAGCTTCGCGGCCAACTTCACCGCGTAGGGTTTGATACACACCGACGCCGTGCCCAACTCGCGGGCGAGCAGGCACCCGGCGACGAGGTCGGCGTCGGTCAGTTGCGGTTGCAGCAGGGAGTGGTCGAACATGCGGGCGAGGTCGGCGAGCGTCGGTTGGGGCATGGGAATCTCGGCGGTCCGGGGTCCGGGGTGGGTCGGGTCTCATTCTACGACGGGCGGCCGGGGCGGGGTTCCGGGTGTCGGTATCAAGGTTCGCGGAGGTTTGGAAGACCTCCCCCCCCCGAATACAGGGCTGCTCAGAGAAAGAAGATGGGAAGAGGTTTTTCACCACACAGGGCACGAAGGAGAAGCAGGAAATCCCTCACGTGTCTTCCCTTGGCGTTCGGCGTGTAAAAGTTTACCCCGCCGTCGCGTAGCGGATGGAGCCGTCACCGGTGGGCACTCTTTCGTAGCCCGACTCTCCGAGTCGGTGGGGAAACCAAGAACCGACTCGG
>JBBRUO010000079.1:0-14814 GCA_038247725.1 Gemmatales bacterium | reverse complement strand
GCGGACCCACGAGGCGAAGGGGGCCGCCATGCCGCGACCCGACCCCGGCGGCTCCGACTGGGCCGATGTCGCCCCGGTGCTGGACGACGAGTTGATGCGTCTGTCCGAACTTCACCGGGCGGCGGTGCTGCTGTGCGACGTGCGGGGGCTGAGCCGGACCGACGCGGCGGCGCGGCTGGGCATCCCCGAAGGCACCCTCAGCAGCCGGCTGAACGCGGCCCGGAAGAAACTCGCCGGACGATTGACCAAGCGCGGCGTGACGCTTTCCGTCGGCGCGCTGGCGACTCACGCGACGGCAGCGGTGCCGGAGGAGCTGGCCGGCCGGCTGGCGAAACTGTTGATGGCATTCCATGCCGACGCGGCGCTTCCCGCCCCGCTCGTCGGCCTCATCTCCGAAGGAGTGTTCCCCATGAAAGCGAAAGTCCTGGCCCTGGTGGCGGCGTTCGGCTTCGGCTCGGTCGGCGTGCTGGCCGCGTGGCCGTCCGAAGACCCGCAGCCGAAGGCCGAGGTGAAAGCGAAGGCCGACCCGCCGAAGGCGGAAGTGCCGAAGGCCGACCCGCCGGCGAAGGAGGACTTCGGCCGACTGCCCCGCAACAAGCGGGCGAAGCTGGTGGAGACGTATGATCTTCCTTCGACACTCCGTTTCGGGATGTGGCATCCTTCCGGGAAGTCTTATCTGTTGAACGCGGGTGGCGGTTTCGTCATCGGGCAGAAAGGGGGCGATGTGAAGCTCGTCCAGACGGGTCCGCAGCCACTCGATTTTCTCCGCGGCGGTGACGATTGCGTTTACTTCTTCGCCGACGGTCGTGGGATCAGTTCGTCGCGACGAATCACGACGTGGAAGTACAGTGATGTCGTGGCGGGAAGTATCGAAACGCAGGGGAAACTAACCGACTTGGAGCCGGAGGACGGGAAACCGGTCGCGCTATCGCCGGACGGCAAACACGTGTTCACCACGTTCGCCGACACGACAACGGAGGGGAAGCGCGAGGTACACCGGCACCGGCTTCGAGTAATCGACGCCAAGAGCGGAGAACCGATCCGCGATGTCTGGAAACACAGCGACACCAACCTGAGCAGAGTGGATTTCGCCTTCACCCAGAAGCGAGACCGGGTGTTCATCAGTCGGATGACGGACGAGAAACTGACGATTTCCTCCATAGACACCGAGTCGGGAAAGCTAGCGTTCGAGCGGAGTTTCGATTTGAGCTGCACGGCTCGACTTCAAGGAAGAACGCTGCCGCCGGTACTCGTGCGTTCTCCCGACTCGCGATACTTGGCGGTCAGCGTTTCTTACAAGGAGCAGAGGCCGCAAAACCCAGATAAGCCTGACGGCATCATGTGGGAAGCCTGTGGCGTCAAAATCCGGCTTCTCGATGCGACGACCGGCAAGGATGCGTGTGAAATGAAAGGCCAAGGCAGCGGTGAAAACTTTGCCTATTCCTTCTCGCACGATGGGAAGTTGCTCGTGGGGGACTGTGGTACAAGTGCCCGACCGGGCAGTTTCGGCGGGCAAACCGAGAGTGCGATCGTCGTCTGGGATACTTCGAACGGAACGGTCCTGAAGAACTGGCCTCACACGCGCTCGAAGGTGAACGCTGACTTCGCCCCGAATCGGCCGCTCCTCGCGGTGGTGGAAACATGGGGACCGGCGGCGAAGGGGAAAGGTCCGAAGCCGCTTGAGGACAGGCCGAACACGTCCACCCTCGGCTTCTGGGACTTGTCTGGACTGCTGAAGTGACGGGCGTCGGTACGGCCGGCGGGGGAAATCTCGTGCTAGATTTGCGCGCGACCGACCGTAGTACCACCGCCACACCTCACGGGGAACCCACCGATGGCCGCGACCCTACACGACTACGCGCACATGGCCGCCGCGATTTATGCCGACGAGGAAGCCGGGATGGTGCAGAAGTTGATGGACAACGGCGTCACCGGGTGGGCCGTGCGGTACTGGCAGGCGGGCACGCCGAGCAACGGCTTCCAGGGGGCCATTCTGGAGAACGAACACGAAGTGGTGTGCGTGTACAAGGGGAGCAAGGGCGCGCCGTGGAGCCGGTCCACCACCGGGTTCAACGACTGGTGCATCAACGACCTGCAGATCTCGCTGAACATGATCCCCAGTCAGGCGCACTCGGCCGCCGAGATGGTGGAGGTGGCCGAACGGGTTCTGTGCGGCGGGCGCGGCAACCGGCGGAAGCCGCTGTCCATCACCGGGCATTCGCTGGGCGGCGGACTGGCGCAAATGGTCGGCTACCTACGGCAGGCCCCGTTCGTCACGTTCAACGCGCCGGGCATGAAGGGCAACGTGGAGTCGATCCCGTTCGTCGGCAAGATGGCGAAGGGGCACGCGAACGGGTTCAACATGATCCTGTGGACGGACCCCGTGGGCAACTTCGGCCGGCACATCGGCAAGACCGAGCGGTTCATGACGCCGGGCGCGTTCAACCCGTTCGGCGGCGGGGCGTTGTCGGCCCACCAGATGGGCAGCGTCCTGCTCGCCCTGCGGAACAAGCGGAAGTGGGCGGAGAAGCACCTGTCCCAACTGCTGTAATCGCCGCCCTGGCCGTCACTGGCACAGCTTGTCCGCCCCCGGCAAGACGGCGGTGAAGTCGCGGGCGATGCGGACCATGTAGTCCGCTTGCAGCTCCTGAATTCGCTCCGGGGTGTCGGCGGCGAGCACGAAGCCGATGTGGTGCCTCATGTCGATCCGCTCGACGATCTCCGGGTCGGTGAAGGCGGACGTGTCCGGGTGTTCCTGCCGGGCCAGCGAGATCACCACCCCGCCGTACCGCTCCTTCCGGGGTGGCAGTTCGTACCTCCCACCGCCACGGGCCAGTTCCAGCTTCGCCCACTCCGCCCACGGGTTCACCCCGCACGCCGCCTCCACCATCTCCGCCGTGTTCGCCCCGCCGACGCGGGCACTGGTTTCGATGAAGTAGAACTGGCCGTCGGCGTGCGCCTTCATGAACTCGGTGTGCGACGCCCCCTGCCCCAGCCCGAAGCCGTCCAGCACCTGGGCGTTGGCCGCCGCCAGCGCGGCCACGTCCGGGTGGTCGCGGGGGTATGTCCGCGTGGCGTAGATGCCGCCGCCCTGGTAGACGTCCAGCAGCGGCCGGGCGTAGGCGTTCACCTCGGCGAAGATCACCTTGCCGTCGCGGGTCAGCGAATCGACGTGGAACAGGTCGCCGGGCACCATCCGTTCGATCAGGTGGTTCGACTGCTCGTCGCCCAGGTCGTGGACTTTCGCCCACACCTCGTCGGCCGTGTGCAGTTCGCGGATGCCGGCGGCGCTGGCCTCGGAGCGGGGCTTGATGAGCCACGACCCCGGCACCCGCGCCAGGAACGCGGCCACGTCCGCGTGGTGGAACAGTGGGCAGAAGTCGGGGATGCGGATGCCGAGTTCGCGGGCTTTCGTCCGCATGGCGAGTTTGTCGCGGAAGAACCGGGCGGTCGATTCGCCGTGACCGGTGTCGGTCATGCGGAAGTGTTCGCGGAGGAACGCCGCCACCTCGATGTCGAAGTCGTCCAGCGACACGATGAGATCGAAGTCGAGGTCGCGGAACAGGTACGCGACCGCGTTCACCAGCGCCGTGCGGTCGTGGAATGTGTTGACGGCGAACACGTCGTCGAGCGCCGCCCGCGCCCACGGCTCGCGGAGGCACTTCTCCACCGTGAGCAGGTACACCCGCGCGCCCTCGGCCTTCGCCGCCTCCAGGAAGCGGTTGCCCTTGAAGTAGCTGGCCACGGCGAGGACGGTCTTCGGCGACGGCATGGGCGGCACTCGCGGGGGCCGGGGAGTTCGGCGGTACGGTCGCTGGTCGTCGCCCGTGCGGGGCGAGGGCGCGGGGGTCCGTCACCCCTCCGTCACCCACGGGCGGAGCTTCTGTCGCCAGCCCCACACCTTCGCCCCCAGGCCGCCGGCGTCGGCCACCAGCCGGGCCACCACCCGCTTGTACAGCCGGCCGGCCCCGCGGGGCACGTCGGCCTTCGCGCACGCGCCGGCGGCGGCTTTCAAGTCTGCCTTCGCCTCCGCGAACTCGGCGGCGCGGGTGGCGGCCGGGGCGCGGGACACCCGCCGGACCGCCACCGCCATCGCCATCAAAAGCGCCACGCCGTCGGGCTTCACGTCCTCGTCGGCGGTCAGTTCGTCGAGGTGGTCGGCGGCCGCGTCCAGGTTTCCGGCGAGCGCGTCCACGACCGCCAGCCACGCCCGCAGGTCGGATGGCAGGTCATCGAAGTGGTCGGCGGCGACCCGAAGCAGGGCGTCGGCGGCGGCGTCATCCCCGACCGCCCGGTGCGCTTCGGCCAGCGGGCGGAGCATCCAGGATTCGCACCCCTCCCGCTGTTGCCAGTCGCTCAGCCACGCCACCGCCAGGGGGAACTGCTTGGCCTGGGCCAGGATCGCCCCGGCCCGCGACCACGAGTCGTCGTTCTCGCGGAGCAACTCGGCGAACCGCTGGACGGTGGCGGTCGCCGTGTCCGGCTGGCCGAGGGCGGTCATCCCGTAGGCGTACACCAGCACCGCCTCGCGGCCGGCGGCCTGGTTCCGCTCGACGAGCGGTTTCAACTGGTCGGCCACCCGGCCCGGATTGCCGGACGCGATGTACCGCTCGGCCCACGCGGCGGCGGTACTCGGCGGGCACGTCGGGGATTGTAGCGCGGTACTCAGCTCGTCTTCGGCTTCGGAACCCCAGCCGCGCTCGTCGAACGCCTGGAGCGCGTCGCGGGTGAGAATCCGGAACCCGGCCGAGTCGGCGAGCAGTTCGCGGAGGGCTTCCCGCGCCGGGGTGAGGCCCTTCTGCCGCGTCGCCAACTGCACCGCGCGGAGGCGGAGCAGCGGGCCGTCGGACGTCTGGCGGAGGGCGTCCAGGGTGCGAGACGCCCCGCCCAGGTCGTCCGTCGCCATCTGTTCGCTGATGAGTTGGTGCCCGGCGGCGTCGAAGTTCGGGTCCAGTTCGAACGCCCGCTGGTAGTCGTCCTTGGCCCCGCGGTGGTCGCCGAGCACCCGCTTGGCCTCCCCCCGCACGGCGAACGAGAAGGCGTCGCCGGGGGACAGGCGGACCAACTGCTCGGAGGCGGCCAGCCACTCGCGGTGCCGGCCGAGGGCGTCGTACCAGCGGACCATCTGCCGCCAACCCCAGGCGTAATCCGGGTCTTCCGTCAGGCACTCCGTCATCTCGGCGACGGCCTCCTCCTGATCCCCCCGCAACCCCGTCACCCACGCGGCACGGCCCCGGAGGGTGAGCGGCGGCGGCTGAAGTTCGGCCGGCGCGCAGGCGGCGCGGGCCTCGTCGAACCGGCCGAGGCGGGCCAACTGCTCGGCCCGCCGGTCGTGACCGGGGACGAACGTCGGGTACTCGCGGATGACGGCGGTGCAGACGGCGACGCGGTCATCCGCCTCGGCCCGCTCGCCGCCGTGAGTGTCGAGCCAGAACAGCCCGGCCCACGGGTTGAACGGCTCGCCGGACCGCCAGGCGTCTTCCATCAGGGCGACGGCCCGGTCTTCCCAGCCGGCCGCCCGCATCTCGACGAGGCACATCTGGAGGAGCGCCGGCGCGGACTCGCCGGGGGCCATGCACACCTCGGCGAAGGCGCGGGCCGCGCCGTCGGCGTCGGACGTCTTCACCGAGTAGCCGATCTGCTTGATGAGGACGTCCGGCCCGGCCTGGTGCTCCATCAGCACGGCCAGCGCGGTCCGGGCGTCCTTCAACTCGTCGTCGGCGAGGCAGGCGTCGAACAGGATGGCGGCGGCGGGGGAGTAACCGGGGTGAATCCGCAGGGCGTCGCGGAGGTCGCCTTTCCCCCCCTCGCGGTCGCCGGTCTGGAGCTTGGCGTCCCCGCGGAGGGTCAGCGGCACCGGGTGCCCCGGCCGCTGGTCGCACAGCTCGCCGGCCGCTTCCAGGTACGCCTCCGCCTTGCCGGTGTCGTTGTACCAGTCGGCCAACTGCTGCCAGCCCCAGTAGTATTCGGGGTCCACCGACACCAGGGCCTGCATGGTCGGGATGGCCGCCGCGTAGTTCCCCCGGCGGGCTTCCACCCACGCGGCGCGGCCTTGCAGGATCAGCGGCAGGTCGTCCATCAGCGGCGACGGGTGGGCGGCGGCGAGCGCCTCCTCGAACCGGCCGACGTCGGCCAGCCGCTCGGCTTTCAGGTCGTACGGCTCCGGGTTGCGGGGGTCCAACTCGATGGCGGCGTCGAGCGCGGCCAGCGCCTCGGCCGTCTGGTCGTACCGGAACAGGGAGCGGGCCAGTTTCATGAACACGCGGGGGTCGCCGGCGCGGTCGGCGGCCAGGTCGCGGGCCAGCGTGACGACGGCGTCGGGCTTCTCCAGCCGGTCCCCCCAACTGGCCACCGCCCCCCACGCCCAGTCGTAACCGGGTTCGTGCCGCACCGCCTGTTCGGCGTGGGCCAGTGCCTCCTCGGAGCGGCCGTTGTCCCACAGCCGTTCGGCCAGATACCCGTGCGCCAGCGGGTCCAGCGGGGTGCGGGCGGCGTTCGCCTCCAGCACCGCGACCGACTCGTCGTACTCCCCGGCGTCGGCCAGCGCGTCGGACAGTTCCTTCACCACGGCCGTCCACCCCGGCGCGCAGGCGATGGCCGTCTTCAGCGCGGCGATGCGGTCGTCGTCGCGGTCCAACTGGCGGTACGCCTCGGCCAGATCCAGCCACAGCCGGGACAGCAGCGGGAACCGCTCGCACGCCTCGCGGCCCAGGGTCGCGGCCTCCTCGCACCGCTGGGTCATGATGAGCTGCTGCGTCACCAGCGACCACGCCTGCCACAGGTCGGGGCGGTCGTCGAGGAAGGCGTTCAGCTCGTCGGACAGCCGCTCGTGCTCCTCCGGGTCGTCGATCAGCGGCAGCGTCTGGTCGCGGTACGCCAGCAGCCCTTCCCCGTTGGTCGCCTGCCCGCGGAGCTGCTCGGCGACGAACCGCAGGGCGGCCTTCTTCTCCTTCTGCCCCCGCGCCGTGCGGACCAACTCGGTGACGGCCAACTCGTGATCGACGTATTTCGACAACCCGGCGCGGAAGGCCGCCAGGGCGTCGTCGGTGCGGTCGGCGCGGCGGTGGACGTTGGCCAGCACCGCGAAGTACGACGGGTGGCCCGGCTCGCACCGGCCGGCGGCGTGGGCGGCGGCCAGCGCCTCGGCGTGCCGCTTGCGGTCGGCCAGGATGAGCGCCAGTTGGCGGTGCGCCCACCCGTCCTCGGGGCAGAGTTCCACTAACTCCTGGGCGGCCAGGATGGGGCCGTCGTCGGCGTCCCCGGCCAGGAACTCGGCGCGGAGGCGGAGCGTCGGGTAGTGTTCGGGGTACCGCGTCCGCAGGTCGGCCAGGTGCGCGGCGGCGGCCGTCTTGCCGACGACGTCCGCGACGAGTCCGACCTCCAGGCGGCGGGCGTCCGCGTTCAGCGGGTCGGCCGCGAGCAACTCGCGGAGCAGTACCAGGGCCGCGCGGAAGTCCGGCTTCATGCGGGCCACGCGGGTGGCGGACTTCAGCCACGCCCCGCCCGGCGCGATCGGTTTGGCGGCCGCCAGTTCGGCGTCGGCGTCGGCGAACTGGCCTTCCCCGGCCAGGGCTTCGGCTTTGAACAGCCGCAGGTCGGCCAGCTCGCGGTTGGCCTGGTCCGTCCCCCCGGTGGTGGCCAGCCGGTCGATGGCCATGTCCAGCGCGGTGCGGGCGAAGGCGGGTTCGCCCCGCTCCAACAGCGCCGCGTGAAGCCCCCGGACGGCGGCCGCCGACGGCGGGTCGGCCTTCACCCGCCGCTGAAACGTCTTCACCGCGTCCGACAGTTGGTCGGTCGCCCGCGCCACCCGCAGGTACGCTTCGGCGAACTGCTCCTCGCGGTCGTCCAGGCAACAGGCGGCGCGGTGCAGCTCCACCGCCGTGGCGAACCGCTCCCGCTCCCAGGAATGGGCGGCCAGCAGGAACAGCCCCGGAGCGGCGTGCGGGCGGAGGCGGAGGGAGTGGCGGAGGAGTCGGTCGGCCTCGTCCGCCGCGCGGGGGTCCGGCAGCAGGGCCTGCGCCAGCGTCTGCATGACGATCGGGTCGGCGTCCGGGTGGGTGCCTTCGTCCCGCAGGAACGCCAGCCGGTCGTGAATGCGGCCGAGTTCGCGGAGGGTGTTCGCCTTCACCATCACGTACGTCGGGTCGTGCGGGAAATCGGCGAGGAGTGCGTCGGCAGCGGCCAGCAACTTCACCGGGTGTTGCGTCGCCCGCGCCCAGGCGAGGTCGCCGACCTTCGCCAAGCGGTGGCCGGGGTGGGCCGCGACCAACTCCGCGAGCGCGGCCTTCGCGTCGGCGAACTTCCGATCCGCCAGCAGCACCTGCACGCGGTGCAACCGGTCGTGCGGGTCGGCGTCGGGCAGTGGCAACGCGGCGACCGCATCCCCGCGAGCGGGCGGGACCGCGACCAGACAGCGCGGCCCCGTCGAGCCGAACCGCTCGTGGGCGGCGTGCATCGGGGCCTCGACCGGCTTGCGGTCCAGGCCGTCGGCGAGGAAAACGGACTCGCGGATGGGGTCCGCCCCGATGACCAACCGGGGCTGACCGAACCCGGCCTCCACCAGCGTCACGATGAACGGCAGGCCGGCCCCGATCAGCGAGACGGCGGCGGGCAGCGTGAGGGTGAATTCGCGGGTCACCCACCCGGCGGCGTCGAACCGCATTCGCTCGGCCGCGTCCGGGATGCCGTCCGTCGGCAGGCCGGCGTCCGGGACCGGCGGCGGCGTGGCCGTGCCGAAGAACCGCCCCAGCAAGCCGGCCACGTCGGGATCGGCGGACGGTTCGCCCAGGTCCACCGGCAGGAGGGTCCGTTGGGGGACCGTTTCCCCTCGCCCCGCGACCGCGTGCAGGTTCTCGGCGAAGGCGGCGTAGAACCGGTCGTCGCCAACGGCGTGGGCGGCGGCAGCGGCCGCCGCGGCGTCG
This sequence comes from Gemmatales bacterium, assembly GCA_038247725.1. Lineage (GTDB taxonomy): Bacteria > Planctomycetota > Planctomycetia > Gemmatales > Gemmataceae > JALHQU01. The sequence goes on along the minus strand of JBBRUO010000079.1, from coordinate 5,893 downwards.
CCGAGCAAGTAGGTCACGTCAGCGCGGCGGGCGTCCACCCACTTCGTCACTTCCGGTTCCATCAGCGGGGACAGTTCGACGAACCGCTCGACGCAGCGGCGGGCGTCGGCCGGGCGGCGGGCGTCGATGTGCAGGGCGGCCAGTTGCGCGACGACCATGCCGCTTTCCAGGTGTCCCATCGCCCCCGTCAACAGGGCCGTCGCCTCGTCCTCGCGGCCGAGCCGTTGCAGCAAATGGGCGGCCGCCTGGACGCCGGGGCGGAACCACGGCTGGAGGTCCATCGACCGGCGGGCCGACGCCAGCGCGTCGGCCAGTTTGTCTTGAAGCTCCAGCGCGCTGGACCGCTCGACGAAATGCCACGGGCGGTTCGGGGCCAGTTCCTCGGACTGTTCGAGGTACTTCTCGGCGCGGTCGAAGTCGCGGAAGCGGGCGGCGGTGAACCCGTGCAGGGCGAACCAGTCGGCCCGCAGTTCGGGGGCGGCGTCCGCCCAGTCGGTGTGCTGCCGCTGGAACCGCCAGCACGACAGCGGCCCGAACCGCTCCATCCGATAGCGGGCTTGGTAGTACACGCCTTCCAGGTTGGCCGGGCTGTGGCGGAAGGCGAGCAGGTGTAACTGGCGGCCCAGACGCGGCGCGCCGAGTTGGATCGCCAGCCGCCCGCCGATCAGCCGCGCGGCCGGGCCGTCCCACCGGCGGAGGGGGCCGAAACTCACCCCCAGGTCGTGCGCGGCGCGGTACTGCCCTGCCAAATAGAGTTGCTTGACACGGGCCACGTCGGCCGGCGCGATGTCGATCGGCGTGTGCGGGTCCGGCGACACGGTACGTCCTGGGGGGGGTGGTGGAAAATCGGGTCCGGGGGTGTCAGCCGGTTTGTTTTTGGGAGGGCGAGGCTCCCGCCGAGCCGCAAATCACTCACGCGGCTCGGCGGGAGCTCGCCCTCCCCAAAAAGAACAGAACCACAAATCACTCACGCGGCTCGGCGGGAGCCTCGCCCTCCCAAAAAAGAACAGTCCACTTCCGGTGTCATTCGGCGAGGGCGGCCAACTGGCCGAGTTGCCCGAGCAAGTTGCCGAGTTGACCGAGCCGCTGGCCGTAGCGGTCGAGCAACTCGGCGACGGCGAACTCGTTCTCCATCGCGTCCGGTTCGGTCAGCTTCTCGGTCAACTCGGCGAGCAGCTCAAGGTAGCACTTCTCGACGGACGGCAGCGCCCGCTTGGCGTCGCCCGGCAGGGTCGGCAGGTCGGCCTCGTGGCGGCCATAAATGGCCCGCCACCGCGCCCGCTCGTGGGGGCCGGCGTGCAGCGCGCGGGTGGCCACCAACTGCTCCCGTTGGAGGTCCACCAGTTGCCGCAGCAACTCCGCCGTCTCGCCCGCCGGCGGCGGGGCGGGGAGATCGATGGCGGGCGACGAAACGATGATCGAGGAGGTCATGGGCGGCGAAACTCCGGTGCCGCCATTATAGATATGTGGTCGCGAGGAAAAAACGCGACGGGCCGTCAACCGGGGGGATGGTTGACGGCCCGTCGTGGGGCGGACGTTCGGGGGATGAACGTCCGCTGGGGGGTTGGACCGGCTCCGTCCGAGGGGGATCGGGTGCGGCCGTCGGGGGGATGACGGGTCGCGTGGGGCCGGCTGTCGTTCACGGCTGGGGAGTCGTTGGCGACGAAGGAAGAGAAAGCAGTCGCCGTGCCAAACCGCGTGACAATTCTGACCGCGCACGATTCCCTGCGATTCCAAGCGAATCCGCCGAGCGAATTGTTCGCCGATCGGCTGACACCCGCCCCGTTGTACTTTTTACCGGGTGTCGGGTTGTAAGTTTGACCGGAATCCGTTGCAAACCCTACAACCCGCCGAATTCCCGAATCCGGCATCACCCGTCGCCGGGTCGTCGTCACCCGCCGCTTCCAACTCGAATTCGGTCAACCCGTCGCCCCCGCCGCGCCGATGGTACTTTGACGAATCCGATCCGGAGGCCGGTCGCCATGCAGGACTTGAACGTACTCGCACTGATCAAAGGCGAGGAGCGGTTCATCTTCGTGTACGACGACGACAGCCGCGACCGGGTGATCGACTCGGTACGGGATAAGGCCGCCGACCCGGCCGTGTCGCTCAACTGGTTCGACGCGGCGGTCCTCACCGAGCGGGCGCGGCAACAGGCGCTCCCGAGCGAGAGCGACCGAATCCCCTCCAGGATGTGACGGGCGCAGGGCGGTTTCAGAGTTTCAAGTTTCGAGACCGATATCGCGTCTCCCCCACGCGGATCTGTGGTCTCGTCTTTGAAACTCTGAAACTCTGAAACTCTGAAACTTGAAACATCCTCTAGTTCCCCACACACCCTTGACCCTCGAACAGTCACTGGCCGAATTCCTGTCCCACCTCGGGTTGGAGCGGCAGACCTCCGCACACACGGTGAAGTCGTACCGCGAGGACCTGACGCAGGCGCTGGCGTTCCTCCGCGACCACGTCAAGCGGCCGGCCGTCGAGCCGCGGGACTGGACCACCCGCACCCTCCGCGGGTTCGTCGCCTTCCTGCACGAGAAGAAGTACGCCAAGGCGACGGTCGCCCGGAGGCTGGCGGCGGTGCGGACGTTCGGCAAGTTCCTCTGCCGGCAAGGCGTCCTCGCCGCCAACCCGGCCGACGCCCTCCGCGGCCCCCGCCCGGACAAGAAGTTGCCGCACTTCCTCACGACCGACGACATCGACAAACTGCTGGCCGCGCCGTCCACCCGTGCCAAACTCGGCCGGCGGGACCATGCCATTCTCGAAGTGCTTTACTCGGCCGGCCTTCGCGTCTCGGAGTTGTGCGGGCTGAACACCGACGACCTGGATCTGGCCGACGGCATCTGCACCGTTCGCGGGAAGGGCAAGAAGGAGCGACTCGCGCTGCTGGGGGAGCAGGCCGTCGCCACCTTGCGGACGTGGCTGGCGGATCGGGCCGACGTGCTGAGCGGGTCGAACAAATCGACGACGGCCGTGTTCCTGAACAAGCTCGGCGGCCGGCTGAGCACTCGCAGCGTCGGCCGGATGCTGGTGAAATACTTGCGGAAGGCCGGCCTCGACCCCCGCACCACCCCGCACACCCTCCGCCACAGCTTCGCCACCCACCTGCTGGACAACGGCGCGGACATCCGCGGGGTGCAGGAGTTGCTCGGCCACAAGAGCCTGACGACCACCCAGGTGTACACCCACGTCACGACGGCGCGGCTTCAAAAGAGCTACCACAAGGCCCACCCGCGGGCGTAGCGATCCCGTCACGGATCCGGCCACTTCCCGCACGGACGGCGGCGGACCTTCCCCTTTTCGAGACTCGACCATGAGTCTGACTCGCGCGTCGCGCTTCCTCGCCGGTGTCGCCCTCGCGGTGGCGGGCGTCTCGCCGGCGGTCGCCGCCGACCCGGTGCGGTGGCGGACGGATTACACCGCCGCCCTCAAGGAAGCGGCGGACACCCACCGGCCGCTCCTCATCGTGGTGAGTACGACCGACTGCTTCTACTGCGTCAAGATGGCCGCCGGCACGTTCGCCGAGGCGGAGACCGTGAAACTCCTCGCCGAGCGGTTCATCCCGGTGAAACTGGACGCCACCCGCGACGCCGAGTTCGTCCGAGGAATGCGGATCACGCTGTACCCGACGACAGTGATCGCCGGGCCGAACGGCAAGGTGTACGCCTTCCTCGCCGGGTATCTGGGCGGTGCCCCGTTCCGCGAGAACGCGAACAAGGCCCTCGCCCTGCTGCCGGTTCCGCCAAAACCCGCCGACCTCGTGGCGAAGGCGGCACCCGTGGCGCGACCGCCGGTCGCCGCCGTGCCCACCGCCGCCGAGCGGCTAGCCGTGGCGAAGGGGGCGTATCAAGCCGAGCGGTTCGCCGAAGCGTTGGAACGGTGCAAGGCCCTGGCCGTCGCGCACCCGGACACCGCCGAAGGGAAGGAAGCGGCCGGCTACGTCGCCCGGATCAAGAGCGACGCGGACAAGTTGGTCGCGGCGACAGCGGAACTGGATGAGCGGACGGCGAACGCCTACCTCGCCCTCGCCGACGCCTGGATGAAGCAGGGCAAGCCGCGGGAAGCCGCACTCTGCTACGCGAAGGCCGCCAACTCCGCCCCGAACGGCAAGGCCGCTGAACTCGCGCAGGCGAAGCTGGCGACGCTGAACAAGTAGCCGCGTCAGTCCAGCGAGTACACACTGCCGGTGTCGTGTTCGTGGCGGATTTCATCGACGTACTCCGGGCTGCCCTTCGGGCCCCGCCACCCGTTCCGGCCCTCGCCGGCGTAAAGCGCATTCGCGCCGTTGAACACCCACCCGGCGACGGTGCCTACGTTCTTGTAGGCGTGGACGACGCCGGGCGGGACGATCAGCGCGAACGGCGCGTCGGCCCCCACGTCCTTCACCTCGCGGCGGCCGAACGTCGGCGACTCCTTCCGCGCGTCCCACAGGTACACGCGGAAGGTGCCCGGTCCGGTGAAGCAGAAGTAGTCCGCCTGCTCGACGTGTTCGTGCGGCCCCCGCGCGACGCCGGGGTGCGTCATCGACACGTAGGCCATGACCGGCCGGTACTCGGGCGCGATGTCGTCGTTGCGGAACAGTTCCACTAACCACCCGCGCGAGTCGGTAAAGAAGCTGAGCGGCTTCCAGATGACGCCTTCGATGGGGCCGTCTTTGAACGTCATGATCTCGCCTCGGTCGGGGTCGGGTGGAAAGTGCTGAGTGTGCGACAACCGGTCGGCCGCGACAAGGGGCGGCGGCGGCAACGGATGTTGGCGAACCCGTGCGGCCGTCGCTCGCGGGGAGGATCGGAGTATGCGGATCGATAATGTAAAAGTTTCCACGTGGAAACTTTTACATTATCCTCACCACGAACCTCCCGCGGGGCGACCGGATCTCGATCGACACGCGACATTCCGGGCGCATGTTCCCGTTGACGGGCGGGTCGTTCGCACTATCTTGATCGGTTCCCGATTCATCGTCGGGGCCGATCGAACCGCGACGCTCCACCGCGAGCTACACCGCCACTGCCGGCGGGTCGGACGAGGGGTCGGCACACTCCGAAACGGGCATCACGGCCCGAGGAAACCTGCCATGGCGCTGGGGCTAGTCGGCTTCAAAGTCGGGATGACGCAAGTGTTCACCGGGGACGGCGTGGCCGAGCCGGTGACGGTGATCGAACTCGGGCCGTGCCCGGTCCTCCAACTGAAGACCGCCGAGAAGGACGGGTATGTCGCCGTCCAGGTCGGGTTCAAGGACAAGAAGCGGTCGAGCGCGACCCGCCCGGAACAGGGCCACGTCGCCGCCAAACTGCAGTCGAAGCGGAAGGACGCCCGCCTGAAGGCCGGGGTGCAACTGCCGCCGAAGGCCGACTGCGAGCCGCAGAAGCACGTCCGCGAGTTCCGCGTGACCGACTCCGGTATCGTCACCGTCGGGCAAATCCTGACCGTCGATCTGTTCAAGGACGTGAAGGCGGTGGACGTCATCGGCACCTCGAAGGGCCGCGGCTACCAGGGGGTCATGCGGCGGCACAACTTCGACGGCCTGCCCGCCGCGCACGGTGCCAAGAAGGTCCACCGTCAGGCCGGTTCGACCAGTTCGCTGGCCAGCAACCGGGGTACCGGTCGCCCGAAGAAGGGTCTGAAGCGGGCCGGCCAGTACGGTAACACCCGCATCACCATCCGCAACCTGAAGGTCGTCGGCATCGACCTGGAAAACAACCTGATCCTGGTGGCCGGGGCGGTGCCGGGGTTCAGCGGCGCGGTGGTGATGGTCCGCCCGACCAACAAGATGACCTCCCGCCACGGCAAGACCGTCGATCAGGGCGAAGTGAAGTCGAAGATCGTGCTGAAGAAGAAGGGCGCGAAGTAACTTGACCAACGACAGCGGCTCCTGAAGTCGCCGCGAAGACAG
>JBBRUO010000078.1:0-14916 GCA_038247725.1 Gemmatales bacterium | reverse complement strand
GCTTTCACCCACTTCCCACTCGAATCGCCCGCGAATCAGACTCCCCGCCAATCGCCGGCCCGTCGCCCGCCCTCCCTCCGATCAACGGGCGAGGGAAAAGTGGACACGCGGCGTGGTTTCTCGTTGGTTTCGCGGAACTTTTCGACTACGCTTGAACCCCTAGACGGTACCTCCCCGCCTGTCCGCTTTTCCCTCACGGCCCGAGAGTCGTCATGATCGCCGCCGAGAACGATGTCGAGATGATCCAACAGGTCCGCGACGCCCACATGCGGCTGCGGAAGGAGATCGCCAAGGTCATCGTCGGCCAGGATCAGGTGGTGGACCAGTTACTCATGGCCATCTTCTGCCGGTCGCACGCGCTGCTGATGGGCGTGCCCGGTCTGGCCAAGACGCTGATGGTGTCCACCCTGGCCCAGGCGCTGGAGCTGAGCTTCAAGCGGATCCAGTTCACCCCGGACTTGATGCCGTCGGACATCACCGGGAGTGAAGTCATCCAGGACGACCCGGCCACCCGCCAGCGGATGTTCAAGTTCCTCCCCGGCCCGATCTTCGCCAACATCGTGCTGGCCGACGAGATCAACCGCACCCCGCCCAAGACGCAAGCGGCGCTCCTCGAAGCCATGCAGGAGCGGAAGGCCAGCATCGGCGGCACCGACCACCCGATGCGGAACCCGTTCTTCGTGCTGGCCACGCAGAACCCCATCGAACAGGAAGGGACGTACCCGCTGCCGGAAGCCCAACTCGACCGCTTCCTGTTCCTCATCAAGGTGGATTACCCCACCTCGGACGAGGAAGAGCAGATCATGCGGATGGGCACGGCCGACGTGAAGGAGACGGTGAACCCGGTGCTGAACGGCGACGACATCATCAAACTCCAGCATGTCGTCCGCCGGGTGCCGGTGTCGGACAAGGTGTTCGAGTTCGCCAAGAAGATCGCGCGGATGAGCCGCCCGAACACGAAGGAGGCGGCCGACTTCGTCAGCCGCTGGCTGACCTGGGGGGCCGGCCCCCGCGCGAGCATGAACCTGATCCTCGCCGCCAAGGCGCACGCGGTGCTGCGCGGGTCGAACCACGTCGCCGGCGACGACGTGGTGGCCGTGGCCACGCCCATCCTGCGGCACCGGTTGATGCTCAACTTCAGCGCGCAGAGTGAAGGCGTGACGGTGGACGAGGTCATCAAGAAGCTGATCCGCGCCGCCGCTTCGGCGTAACGGACGCCAGGTAGGTCGTGGTCGAGCCGGCCGAAGGCCGGGGAGGCCCGACGGCCAACCACCAAGGCGGGGAATTCCGATGTCGGGCCTCCCGTCCCTTCGGGACGCTCGACCGCGACCTACACCACGGCACCTGAAACTCTTCTATGCACGCCCTCCTCGAACCCGACATCCTGGCCCGCGCGGAGGCGCTCGGGGTGAAGGCCCGCCAAGTGGTGGAGGGGCTGCGCGTCGGCGACCACAAGTCGCCGTTCCGCGGGTTCAGCGTCGAGTTCGTCCAGCACCGCGAGTACGTCCCCGGTGACGACATCCGCCACATCGACTGGAAGAGCTACGGCCGAAGTGAACGCTACACCGTCAAGCAGTACGAGCAGGAGACGAACTTCATCAGCCACCTGCTGGTGGACGGCTCCAACTCAATGGCGTACGGCGAGGGCGACCAGAACAAGCTGGAATACTGCAAGCTGCTGGCCGCCAGTCTGGCGTTCACCGTCGTCAAACAGCGGGACTCGGCCGGGCTGCGGGTGTTCGATAGTCAGTGGCGGGCGGAGCTGCCGCCGAGCAGTTCGCTCATGCAGATCAACAACATCTGCCGCAGCCTGGAGAGCCTGACCCCGGCGAAGAAGACCGGCGTCGGCCCGCTGCTGGAGGAGTTCGCCGATCAGGTGTCGCGGCGGGGCATCGTGTTCCTGATGTCCGACTGCTTCGACGACCCCGACCGGCTGCTCGCCGGGTTGCAACACCTGCGGTTCCGCGGGCACGAGGTGGTGCTGTTCCACGTGTTGCACAAGGACGAGATCGAGTTCCCGCTCGACGGCAACATCCGCTTCCTCGACCTCGAAGGGGCGGACGAACTGATGGCCCGCCCGCACCTGCTGCGGCCGGCGTACCTGCGGGCGGTGACGGAGTACCTGGACAAGCTCCAGCGCGGGTGCGACGGCAGCCGGGTCGAATACGTGCTGATGCGGACCGACCGCCCGCTGCGGGTGGCGCTGGGCGAGTACCTGATCCGCCGGTTGCAGTTCGGCAAGCGGTAAGAGTGGAAGACCTCACCCCCCGGCCCCCTCTCCAAAAATGGAGAGGGGGTGTTCAAGGCGAGAACGCGGTCGGCCTCCCGACGACCTGACCGAATGAACCGATCACCTTCAACCCTCTCCGGGACGGAGAGGGTGGCCGCGAAGCGGCCGGGTGAGGTCTTGGTTTTCCTGGCTCCGAGACGACCCCGCCCATGACTTTTCTGTCCCCGATGTTGCTGTTCGGCGGGTTGGCCGTTTCGGTGCCGATCGCCCTGCACTTCTTCTACAAGGCCCGCTACCGGCCGTTGCCGTGGGCGGCCATGAACTTCCTGCGGGTCAGCATCGAGCAGACCAGCCGGCGGGTGAAGTTCCAGGAGTACGTGCTACTGGCGCTGCGGTGCCTGGCGCTCCTGCTGCTGGCCCTGGCCCTGGCCCGGCTGACGGTCAGTTGGGGCGGCGGCGGGCGGGGCGAGAGCGTGGACGCCGTGCTGGTGTTCGACACCTCGTACAGCATGGCCGCGAAGGACGGGGAGAAGACCCGCTTCGCCCGCGCCCAGGACGCGGCGCTGGGCGTCATCGACAACCTGCCGGCGAACTCGACCGTGCGGGTCATCACGTGCGCCGGCGGGCAGGCCACCCGCGCCGACTTCACCCCGACGAACCTCGACCAGGCCCGCACCGTCGTCGCCCAACTGACCACCACCAGCCAGGCCGGGGACATCCTGCCCGGCCTCGCCGACGCCGACACCGTTCTCGACCAGACGCAGGGGACGAACAAGGAAGTGTACGTGTTCAGCGACCTGCAAAAGACCGACTGGGAGCGGCAGGCGGCGGCGGTGAAGGCGAAGGCCGAGGAGCTGAGAGGCCGCGGGCCGTTCGTGCTGGTGCGGTGCGGTAATCCGGAAACGTCGATCAAGAACGTGGCGATCACCGACATCACCTTCCCCGGCGGCATCCCCCGCACCGGCACCCGGATGCCGTTCACCGTGCTGCTGAAGAACACCGGCAAGGAGCCGATTCAAAACGTCGCCGTGACGCTCGAAGTGGACGGCCGGCGGGACGACATCGACACCGGCCTCGCCGCCGAGATCCCGCCCGGCGGCCTCGCCGCCGTCACCCTCACGGCGAAGCTGTCGCGACCCGGCGTGCGGCTGCTCACGGCGAAGGTGGGCGAACCGGCCGAGAACGCCGCCCCCGGCCAGCCGGCGCTGAGCGGCAATCAGCCCGACGACCTGCCCGGCGACAACCGGTTCGACAAGCTGATCCCCGTGCGGGACAAGATTCGCGTGCTGCTGGTGGACGGCAGCCCCAGCCCCCGCGACCCGGTCGAATCCGCCGGCCACTACATCGGCAACGCGCTGGTGCCGGTCCTGGACCTGCAAAAGGACGACTACCACGTCAAGGTGACGGAGGTGACGGCCGACCTCGCCACTCCCGCGCTGCTCGGCGACGCGGATCTGGTGGTGCTGGCCAACGTGCCGGCGTCGAACGCCGACCGCCCCGGCTTGCCCGGCCTCAGTTCCGAGTTCGTCACCCGGCTGAAGACGTTCGTCGCCGACGGCGGCGGGCTGCTCATCGGCGTGGGCGATCTGATCGTGCCGACCGGGTATAATGCGGTGCTGGGTTCGGGCGGCGCGGGACTCCTGCCGTTCGACTTCACCGAAATGCGGACGGCCCCCAACGACGCACCGTTCCACCCCGCCCCGGACACCACCGAAACGCCGTCGTTCCTGTCCAAGTTGCGCGAGCACCCGTACTCCACGCTGACCGCTCTCGTGAGCGTGACGAAGGCCGTCGATGTGAGCGAAGCCGACCGGGCGACGGGCGGCCGGGTGATGCTTCGAATGACGAACGACAAACCGCTGATCTCGGCGAAGACCGTCGGGTCCGGGGAAGTGATCGTCGTTCACACCACGCTGGACGCGAAGTGGACGGACTGGCCGGGTCAGTATGCGAGTTCGTTCGTGTCGGTGGTGCGGTTCACGCTGTCGCACCTGACCGCGCGGGTCACGCGGGGCGCGAACCGGGTGGCCGGCGAGACGCTGGTGTACTTCCCCACCGACACCGCCAAACCCGGTGAGTTCGACCCGGCCAAGCCGTTCGAGTTGGTCCCGCCGACGGGGTTGCGGGTGCTGCTCGGTAAGGCGACCCCCGGCGCGACGGACAAGAAGCTGACCGTGACGACCGACAAGACGGCCGAGGCCGGCGAGTACCACATCGTCGCCGAAGGCAGCTCCCCCGGCACCGGCGGGCGGTTCGCGGTCGTGCCCGACCTGAAGGAGTCCGAGAACCTGGAGTGCCTGACCGACGGGCAGGTGTCGGCGGCCCTGGGGTTCTCGCCCGCCATCGTCGCGGCCGTCGATCCCGACGCCGTCGGCCAACAGCGGAACAAGCGGGAATGGACCGTGTGGATCCTGCTGGCGCTGTTCTTCGTCGCGTGCGGCGAAGCCGCGTGGGCGTGGCACTGCGGCCGCGCGAAGTAGGTTTTGTTCCCCCTCCCGCCAGGGGAGGGGGGAACCAGCAAAGCAAAGACCAACTATGACCTCACTCGCCTTCACTCCCGTGTTCGCCGGCCTCGCCCTTCGCGGCGGCTTCCCGTGGTGGCTCGCGGTCGCCATGGGCGTGGCCGCCGTCGGGGCCGTGGTGCTGCTGTACCTCCGCGAGAGCGGCCGCGTGCCCGTGGCGGTGCGCCTCGTGCTGGCCGGGCTGCGCGGGCTGACCCTCGCGTTCATCCTGTTCCTGCTCCTCCGCCCGACGTGGCTGACCGAACAGCGGGGCGAGCGGCCCCGGCCCGTCGGCCTGCTGTTCGACGACAGCCAGAGCATGAAGTCCCGCGACCCCCGCACCAACTTCGCCGACAACTGGCGGACGGCCATCGCCTACGACCTGGCCGACCCGGCGCGGGGCATCCCCGAGCCGTCCGCCGTGGACGGCCTGCCCGCCGGGTTGCCCCGCGACAAGGAGCGGCCGGCGCGGGTGGACGTGATGAAGAAGGCACTGACCAACCCGCGACTGAACCTGATCGAGAAACTCCGCGACATCGGCCCCCTCGAGGCGGCCAGTTTCGGCGGCAGCCGGACGGCCGTGGACACGCGGGGGGCGAACTGGGCGGACGAAATCACCGGCGGCAAGGACCGCACGGCCATCGCCGACGCCGCGTTCGCGCTGCTGCGCCGCGACGACAACGAGTTGCCGGCCGCCATCGTCATCGCCACCGACGGCCGCGAGAACGGCAGCGCCCGCGGCCTGTCCGACCTGGCCCGCGAGTGCGAGCGGCGGGGCGTCCCGCTGCACGTCTACGGCGTCGGCTGCTCGGCGTTCAGCAGCCTGCAAATCCGCGACCTGCCGATCCAGGACACGCTGTTCGTGGACGACAACGCCGTCGTGCCGATCCGCTACCGGGCCAAGGGATTCAAGGAGGGCAAGGTCGAGTTCACCGCCACGCTCGACGGCAAGGAGGTGGAACTGACCGACCCGGCCACCGGCAAGCCGGCACGCCCGGAAGACGTGACGGACGGCGACGACGTCCGCCGGGTGCTGACGTTCGAGCCGAAAAAGGCCGACGCCAAGGACGGCCAACAGGAGTTGGTGGTCACGGTAAGAGTGACCACTCCGGAAGAGGTGTTCACGGACGAAATCGCCAAGTCGGTGCGGGTGGTGGAGAGCAAGTTGAAAGTGCTGTTCGTGGACTTCCAGCCCCGCTGGGACTTCAAGTTCATCCAGCGGGCGCTGCTCCGCGACCGGCGGGTGAGCGCCAAGTTCATCCTGCTCGAAGGCGACCCGACGGCGATGCGGGCGGGGCCGCCGTTCCTGCCGAAGTTCCCGGCCAACCGCCAGGAGTTGTTCGAGTACGACCTGCTCATCCTCGGCGACATTCCGGCCGACTACCTGTCCCGCGACCAGCAAGACCACGTGATGGAGTTCGTGAAGGAGGGGGGCGGGCTGATCCACATCGCCGGCCGGGGGAACGGCCCGGCGTCGTGGGTCGGGACCCCGCTGGCGGACCTGCTGCCGGTCGAGTTCGCCGCGCAGAAGTTCGCCACCGACAGCGGCAAACGGCAAGAGGGCTACCGCCCGGAACTGACCCCGGCCGGCTCCCGCTCGCTGATGATGAGCCTCGACGACAACCCGGAAGTGAGCCAGGAAATCTGGAAGGCGCTGCCGGAGTTGTACTGGCACTACCCGGTGACGAAGCTGAAGCCGGCGTCGGACGTGTTCCTCGCGCACCCGACCGAGAAGACGGCCGACGGCAAGCCGATGCCGCTGCTGGCGGCGCACTATTACGGCAAGGGGTACGTCCTGTTCTCGGCCGTCGATGAGACGTGGCGGTGGCGGTTCAACGAGGCGGACAAGTACTTCGGCCGGTTCTGGAGCCAGGGCATTTACGTGACCGGGGTGCGGCGGACGATGGGCACGAAGATGACGCAACTGAGCCTGGACAAGCCGGACGCCGTCCGCGGCACCACCGGCCAGGTGTACGCCCGCCTGTACACGCCGGACCTGAAGCCGCTCACGACCGACCGCCTGGAAGCCCGCGCCGAACGGCTGGACGTGGACCCCGGCGACAAGGACCGCTCGTTCCCCGTGGAGTTGAAAGCCGTGCCGGGGCAGGACGGCGAGTACGTGGCGACGCTGCCGTTCAACCGCGTCGGCCGGTACGCCCTGAAGGTGGACAACGGCGGCGACACGGCGGTGCTGGACTACCGCGTCACCCTGCCGCCCGACGACGAACTGGCACCCGGCGGCATGGCCGAGGAGCAACTGCGGAAGCTGGCCGAGTCCACCCAGGGCGGGTTCTACCGCGAGGAAGACCTGCACCTGCTGCCGACGGCGGTGACGCGAAAAATGACGCCGTTCGTCGTCCGCGAGGAACTGCTGCTGTGGAACTGGTGGGCGCTGGCGGTGGTGGCCGGCCTGTTCGCGCTGGAGTGGTTCGTCCGCAAGTTCAACAGCCTGAGTTAGTTTTTGGCACACCGGTGCCACACACGGAACGGCGGGTCTGAATTCGCACCGGAGGTGCGGCAGTTGTTAGCCAGGGGTGACGGAGCGAAGCGACGAAACCCCTGGACACGGATGAGAAAAGGACCCGAGTCCCGGAGGGACGACAGACTCTGCCGCCGCTCCGCGGCTTGGGTGAATTTTGATGCGGACCTGGGGTTCCGCTGCGCTTCACCCCTGGCTAACAACTGCCGCACCTCCGGTGCGAAGACCTGAACTGCATTGGTTGTGAGACACCATGAACCAGTTGATCGGACAACTCCGGGCGTGGCAGTTCCGCGAGTGGCTGTACGCGGCCGCGTTCGCCGTGGTGGTGCTGCTGGCCGTCGTGGTGGTGCTGCTGGCGGCGGCGTGCGCCACCGACTGGGTGTACGACCGGTACGCCGACACCCCGTTGTGGGTGAAACTGCCGCTGACCGGAATCCTCGTGCTCGGCTCGCTCGGCGCGGCGTTCCTGCTGTTCCGCGGCGTCCGCGCGCCGGCCCTGGACGACCTCGCCGGCAAGGCGGAGACCGAGTACCCGGAACTCGGCCACCGCCTCGTCACCAGCATCCAACTGACCCGACCCGGCGCGAAGACGGCCGGCATGTCCGCCCAACTAATTGACGCCGTGGTGGACGAGGCCGGGGAGATGGCCGCCCGCAAGCGGCTGGCCGCCCTCGCCGACACGTCGAAGCTGAAAGCCGCCGGTCTGGTGGGCGGCCCGCTGCTCATGGTCGTCGGAGTCGCCGTGTTGTTCTTCGGCAGCCTGCTGTGGGTGCTGATCCAGCGGCAACTGTATGCGAACGTGGACATCCCCCGCTCGACCACGCTGACCACCGCGCACCGGGAACTGTGGCCGTCCGGCGACGCCGTGACGCTGACCGTCCGCGTGTCCGGCCCGATCCGCGCCACCGATACCGGCGTCGTGCTGGTGTCCGCCACCGAAGCCGACGGGACCGTCCGACCGACCGAGACCTACGAGCTGACGTTCGACCGGTGGGAGGTGGAGAACGAGACCGCCCTGTTCACCACGAAGTTGCCGCCGTCGTCCGAATCGTTCACCTTCCACGCCCGCCTCGGTGACGGCCGCACCCGCACCCCCGGCGAAGTCCGGTTCGCCCCCCGCCCGGTGGTGAACGAGGTGGTCGCGTATGTGCTGCTGCCGGTGTACGTCGATCCGGCCGGTGAGCGGCGGTACGAGCGGATCACCCCGCAGGGCGAGGTGACGGCCCACCGCGACTGCGCCGTGCGGGTGAACGCCGGGTTCACCAAACCGGTGACGACGGCCAACGTGGTGCTGCTCGGCCGCGACGCGGACGGGGCGGAGATCGCCCTGGACGTCCGCCCGATGGCCCTGTCGGGTGACCGCACCGCCGGCGACGTGGTGTTCGACATCGAGTTGCCGCCGGCCGCGCCGAAGGGGCCGCCCCGGCTGCCGTCGGCGTACCGCGTCGAGGTCGCCGACGAGAACGGGTTCGTCAACCTGACGCCGCCCCGCCGGGGCATCTCCGTCACCCCGGACGACCCGCCGCGGGTGGCGCTGCTGGACGAATTGAACAAGGCCCCGACGGACCCCGGCCCGGTGGACGACTACGAGATCCGCGGCATCCCCCTCCGCCTCGGCGATGAGGTGGGCATCGGCTACCGGGCCACGTCCCCGCTGGGGCTGCTGCACGCCCACCTCGTGTACCGGGTGAACGACGAGGCCGCGTGGTCCGCCCTGCCGCTCACATCCGTCACCGCCGACGAGTCGAAGGTCGGGCGGTTCGTGCCGGAGTTGGGGCTGTTCCAGAACTACACCTACGACCAGTCGGTCGAGTTCTACCCGATCCCGTCGGCTGATCCGGAGTCCGAACCGTCCGGGCTGGCCGCCGGCGGGAAGTACGTGTTCCGCGTCGAGGCGCTGACGAAGCAGACGCCGGACAAGACCGGGCGGACGAAACTCGAAGTCGGCGACCGGGTGGAGTTTTACGTCGCCGTGTACGACCGCAAGTACGCCCTGCTCCCGGAACCCGAGCGGCGACGGAAGGAGCTGCTGCCGAGCGTCCCGCCCGCCGGGGCCGGGGGCGGGTCCGGGGATCGCCCGGCGGCCGAGGTCGGCACCGGCCTCCGCCCGCCGGGGGTGTCCGAATCCCGCATCAAGAAGGTGGTGTCCGCGTCCGAGTTCCAGGCGTGGCTCGACCAGCGGGACCGCAGCAAGGAGAGCCTCCGCCGCATCGAAGACGTGCAGCGCGGCGTCTTCGGCCAGCGGAAGTAGGTCCGCCCCGCCGGGGCGGACAACTGGAGGCGAGTCCGTCTCGGCGAGACGGACCTACTCAAGCCGGGAGCGGTTTCCCCGTTCCGTCGGCCGTCGTCGTGGGGTAAAATCATCCCACTCGTCCGCCTCCTCTTCCCCCGACGTGTCGCCATGGTTCGTACTCTGCTTGTCGCCGTGCTGACCGCCTCCGTCGTCGCCGCCGCGCCCGTGCCGAAGGACTTCAAGAAGGCCCCGGTGCTCGACGGCCGGTGGCAGGTGACCGCCTACGAGTCGAACGGCCGGCCGCTCAACAGCCCGTCGGTCCTCAAACAGACGTGGGCGTTCGCGGGGGAGGATTTGACGATCACCCGCACCACCTCCGTGAACGCGACCCCGACCAAAATCAAGGTGCGCACCGACGCCAAGACCCGGCCGATGGAGTTCGACTACATTTTCTCGACGGGCACCACCCGGCTGGGCGTGTTCGAGCGGACCGGCGACACCCTGACCATCAGCCTGGCCATCAGCACCACCACCGGCACCCGCCCGACCAACCTGGACGGCGGCACCGGCACCCTGAAGTACACGTTGACTCGCGTGAAGGGCGATTGACACTCCCGGAGGGCCCGCGATGACCGCACTGCTCCTGACGATTCCGCTCCTCGTCGCCGCGCCGGTGCCGAAGGACTTCAAGAAGCCCGTTCCGAAGTTGGACGGCGCGTGGCGATTGAACGGGCTGGAACTGAACGGCCGGCAACTCGGCGGCAACCAGAACGCCGTCTGGCGGTTCGACGGCGACCAACTCACCATCGAGAACCCGAACGCCCTCGGCGCGACCGCCCCGCGGCCGATCACGACCGACGCGAAGGCGTCGCCGAAGCACTTCCAATTCGGCAACGCGGGCAACCAACTCGGCGTGTATGAGATCAAAGGCGACGCGCTCGTCATCTGCCTCAGCCAACAGCAGGGCGTCCGCCCGCCCGACGCCGCCGGCGGACAGAACGTGATCCGGTACCTGTTCACCCGCGTCGCGGGCAAGTGACCCACCCCGGAGGCAGGGCTGTTCAGAGATTCAATTTGAAGACGGATTCACCGCAGAGGGCGCGAGAGAGCGCGGAGAAAACACCGGGAAAAAGGGTTTCGTCCTCATGTGCCCTCTCGCGCCCTCTGCGGTGAAATTCTGCCCAACTTCAACCGTTGCACCGCCCTGACCCCGGAGGGCCGACCGATGACGCCGCTGTTGCTCGCCGCGCCGCTGCTGTTCGCCGCTCCGGTGCCGAAGGATTTCAAGCCGTCCAAGACCGACGCGGAGCGGATTATCGGCCTGTGGGAGATCGTCGTCAGCAACCATCGCGAGAAGCCCAACCCCGGCTCCGTCGGCATCCAGTACGAGTTCCAAAAGAACGGCGTGTGCGTCATCGTCCACCAGGACAAGAGCCGGCACCCGGTGAAATACTTCCTCGACTCGAAGGGGAAGCCCAAGACGTACCGGTGGGTGTGCCCGTGGGGGACGTGGAACGGGGTGTACGAGTTGGACGGCGACGCGCTCAAGCTGGCGGCCGTGGGCGAGAAAGCCGGCGACCCGCCGCCGGCCGCTCAGCCGGGGCGGAACGTCGAGTACAGCGTGCTGCGACGGATCAAGGAGTGACGGATGTCCCGCAGCGCCGTTCCTCCGCATAATGCCGGCATGGACATCGTACACGTTGACCTCGGCCCCCGCTCGTACCCCATCGCACGGAGCGACGCGGCGGGCGGCGGGTTCGGGCTGTTCGCGCGAAGTCGCGCGCCGAACGCCGCCACCGCCGTCGTCGTCACCGACGCGAACGTCCGGCCGCACGCCGACGCGGTGACGGCGGAACTGGACGCGGCGGGCTTCCGCGCCTTTCGGGTCTTCGTGCCGCCGGGCGAAGAGACGAAATCCCTTTCATTCGCCGCAATCCTGTACGACCGGCTGGCCGAAGCGAATGCCGACCGCAACACGCTGATCGTCGCAGTCGGCGGCGGGGTGATCGGCGACCTAGCTGGGTTCGTGGCCGCGACGTACAACCGCGGGCTGCCGCTGCTGATGGTGCCGACGACGCTGCTGGCGATGGTCGATTCGTCCGTCGGCGGGAAGGTCGGCATCAACCACCCCGGCGGGAAGAACCTGATCGGCGCGTTCCACCAGCCGGTGGGGGTGTGGATCGACCCGGCGGTGCTGGACACGCTGCCGGAGCGCGAGTACCTCAGCGGGCTGGCCGAGGTGGTGAAGTACGGGGTGATCCTCGACGCCGAGTTCTTCGCCTTCCTCGAAGCGAACGTGAAACCGATCCTGGCCCGCGACCCGGTGGCGGTGTCGCACGTCGTCGCGCGGTCGTGCCGGCTGAAAGCGGATGTCGTCGAGAAGGACGAGCGGGAGGAGACCGGGCTGCGGGCGAAACTGAACTACGGGCACACCTTCGCGCACGCTTATGAAACCGTCGCCGGGTACGGGGCGTGGCTGCACGGCGAGGCGGTGGCGGCGGGCATGGTGGCCGCGTCCCGGTTGGCGGAAAAGCTCGGCCGCATCCCGCCGGAGGTGACCGCCCGGCAGGTGAAGTTGCTGGCCGCGTTGGGGCTACCGACGACCGCCAACCCGGCGTGGCCGGCGGACGAGTTGATCGCCGTCATGCGGCGGGACAAGAAGGCCGTCGCGGGGTCACTCCGGTTCGTGCTGCCGACGCGACTGGGCGAAGTCGAACTGGTGGCGGGGGTGTCGGAGGAGGTGGTGCGGGAAGTGTTGGGGTGAGGCAGACGGTGTGGGTGTGGGCGTAGGTGCGGGCGCACTGGAGGCAGGTTTGGGTCGATTCTTCCGGCCTGAAGGGCCGGTTCTACAGCCCAGGCCGTGGGGCCTGGGAACCGTGATGTTCGAGAAACCCCGGCCCTGAAAGGGCCGTTCGTGACGCGCCGTGAACGGCCCTTTCAGCCGGGCAATGGGACAATGGGATACCCAGGCCTCACGGCCTGGGCTGTTATGAACCGGCCCTTCAGGCCGGAAGATGGGCGTCACTTCTTCGGCTCGTTGTCGTCCTTCACCTCGGTCAGTTTGACCTTGCCGGTGACCACGTTGATGGTGTCGGCGGCGTACAGCCGCAGGGTCTGGTCCGGCTTCCAGTCGGCCGGCGCGTTGTCCGGCTTCGTCTGGGACGCCTCCTTCGAGCCGTTCTTGATCTTGGTCAGTTCCGGCAGGGCGTCGGCCCCGCCCTTGGTCGGGCCGACGGCGGCCACCGCCGTCATGGTCGCCACCAGCACCACCGGGTCTTCGTACTGGTCCAGTGCCTCGCGGAGCGTGGGCACGGCGGGCGCGGCCCTCTCCCCCAGGGCAGTGAGCGCGTACAGCGCCTGGAGGCGGACCCCCTCCCCTTTGCCCGCGTTCTCCACCGGCTCCTTCACCTGGTGGGCGATCTTCTTGATGTTCTCGTCCAGCTTGCGGCTGTCGTAGGACAGTTGCAACAGCCACAGCCACACCAGAACGGCGTGGTCATCCTCGGCGATCTTGCCGCCCGGCACCGGCGGTTCGACGCGGGCGTTCACCGGCTTGACGAACTTCTCGACGGCCTTGATGTAATCGCCGCCGGTGACCACCTTGGGCGGGCCGAGCATCAGCAGGGATTGCGTGGCGGCCACCCGCACGGCGGCGCACTTGTCCTTGATCAGGATGTTCAGGAGGATGTCGGTGGCCGGCTCGTACGGGCTGCCGGTCCAGTCCGGCGTGCCGTCCTTCTCCGGCGGCACGCCGACCGCCCCGAGGGTGGCGGCGACGGCGTAACGGGTGGCCCACGACGGATCGACGGCCATCTGCCGCAGGGTGCCGGGGGAGCCGCTCCGGGTGCCGACCGCCTTGTGCGCGTCCGCCCCGAACGGGGCCAGCGACTGCACGCAGGCCTGTCGCAGACTGCTGCCGGGGAGCGTGTCCGCCATGACCGCCATCAGCGCCCCGATCACCTCCCGTGACTCCTTCCGCAGGTCGGCCATCTTCTTCTTCTCTTCCGGGGTCGCCTTGTTGTCGTCGATGCGGAAGTCGAACCCCAAGTTGGCCACGATGGAGATCGCCGCCACGCGGACGCTGGGATCGGTGTTGCTGGTCCGGATGATGCCGCACAGCGGGCGGATGATCGACGTGCGGGCGTCCGGCCCGAACAGCGGCAACACGTGGAGGGCGGCCTCGCGGTACTGCGGGTCGGGGTGTGTGACCGCCTCCCGCAGCCACTCGTTCAGGTCGCGGCCGGAAATCAGTTTCGGGTACTCCGGCTTCTTCAGCGGATTGATCGGGTTAGCGACGGGTGGTTCCGCCCCGCCCGGCGGGTTGGGGTTCGGCATTGGCGGCTTCGGCGGCACCACCTTCGGGCCGGGGCCGGTCGGTTCCTCCGGCGGCAACGGGTCGGGCGGCGGCATCGGCGGCGGGGGCGGGTCGGCGGGCGGCACCGGGATGTCAGGAATCGTGATGGGCGGGAGCAGGTCGGGGTCCGGCTTCGGCGGTTCCGGCACGGGAAACGGCAGCGCCGGATTCGCCGCGACCGGTTCGGACTTCGCGGGTTCAGACTGGCCGCAACCGACGGCCAGGACCAGGAATCCGGCCGCGATCGCCGGCGGGAGGAAGCGAGACGAGAGCATGGGACGACTCCAGCGCGAAGAGTTCTTCATCATGCAGGATACGCACCCCGCCTCTTACAACGCAACGGAGTTTTCCCCCGGACGTTGGCCGGTCGGTCGGCGGACAAGGCCTTCCCGGTGTCGAAGTCGCGCGACGCGGCTCGCGGTCGGAACCAAAAAACCGAAACGGCTCTGGGCCGAATGGCGGCGCGAAAGGTGAGTACGGCAGGGGGGGAGTCCGTCGGTTTCGTCCGGCAATCCACACCGGTGTGGGAAACGGACGGGGGTCATCTACACGGCCGGTCGGCCGCGCCGCCACCGGCGGGCCATTCCCACCGTCGCCAACCCGACCGCCACCGCGATCAGCGTGCCCGGTTCGGGAATCAAGTGCGGGTCGGTGGGGGTGGGGAACTCCGGCGGTTCCGGGGAGATCCCCGGCGGGGTCGTCTCCTCGGGCGGCAGTTGGTTTTTCGGGCGGGCCGTGACGGTCACGGGCGGGGTGACGCCCGCTCCGGGCCACCCGTACCAGTAGAAGGCCGCCGCCGGCTGGCCGAGCAGCAGCACCGCCACCAGGCCGATGACCGCCGTTCGGCACCATGTTCGGGGTCCGCGCCACCTCACGATGAAAGTCCTCGTTGGGTTCGTTGCTTCCACGAACGGGGGCCGCCGACCGGTTCGCCGGCGTGTAGGTCCATAGTCATGCCAGAGTCCGGAGGGGGTGTCAACCCGAGGTGCGGTCGCGGGCAGGGCTGCTCAGAGAAAGAAGATGGGAAGAGGTTTTTCACCACAAAGGACACAAAGGGCACGAAGGAGAAGCAGGAAATCCCTCACGTGTCTTCCCTTCGTGCCCTTTGTGTCCTTT
>JBBRUO010000077.1:0-14928 GCA_038247725.1 Gemmatales bacterium | reverse complement strand
GTACTCCAACCCTTTCGTGAAGTCGCCATCGAGCAGGCCGTGAATCAGCCCACTTGCGAGCGCGTCCCCGGCTCCCAGCCGGTCCACGATTTCCACCACGTACCACGGCGTCTCGTGGAACTGACCGTTCGCGTACCCGACCGCCCCGAAGCGGTTCCGCCACACCAGCGGGGTCTCCCGCTTCGTGCCGGCGACGTGCTTCACCCCGAACCGCTCGGCGAACTGCCGGGCGATATCGGCGAAGCCGGTGCCCCGGATGCCGAACAGCAACTCGGCATCCCCCTCGGTGGCGATGAGCAAGTCCAGCCCGCCGACGAGCGTGGCCATCGTCTTCCCGGCCTCGGCCGTCGTCCACAGCTTGCTCCGGTAGTTCAGGTCGATGCTGGTGCCGAGGCCGAGGGCCTTCGCGGCCGTCAGCGCTTCCGCCACCACTTCGGCCGTGTTCGCGCTGAGGGCGGCCGTGATGCCCGTGACGTGGAACCACTTGGCGTTTTTGAAGATCGACCGCCAGTCGAATTGCCCCGGCACCGCGCGGGCGATGGTGGAATCCTTGCGGTCGTAGAGGATGGAACTCGCCCGTGGGGAGGCACCGAATTCGAGGAAGTACAGCCCGCACCGGCCGTCGGTGACTTGCACGAAACGGGTACCCACCCCCGCCTCGCGGACGCGGTTGACGATCAGTTGGCCGAGCGGGTTGTCCGGCACCGCCGACACCCACTCGACCGACCGGCCGAGCCGTGCCAGCCCGACGCCGGTGTTCAGTTCCGCGCCGCCGATCTCGACATCCAGGCTGCGGGCCTGCTCGATCCGCTGGAAGTGCGGCGGCGCGAGGCGGACCATCACTTCGCCGAAGGCGATCACGTCGGGCATGGATTCTCCCAAGAAGTCCGAGTGGTCGGGTCGTCGAAGGCAAGACCGACTCGGAGAGTCGGGCTACCACGGAAAGAACCGTTGCGGAGAGTGGGACGGCGGAAGTCGTCTCGGTCACTCTGAAGTAGCCCGACTCTCCGAGTCGGTTCCGTGGGCGGTACGGTCAGCGAAGCGGTCCAACCAGTCCGCTTGCGAGCAAGTGTATTCGGCGTCCCGGAAGTTCGCCTTCATCGGGTTCGCTGCAATGTATCGCCGATACGCTCCCAACTCCTCGGCATCCCTCACGATCCGGTCATACGATTCGTGCTGCCAGCATCGACCGCGATCCCCTTCCTCCGCACCGGACTCACGCATCCATGTTCCGATTCGCCCGGCCGTCCACTTCTTCACCGACGCGAGCAACTCCTCCAACTCACACCCTTCCAGCGGTTGAACCAGCCAGTGAACGTGGTTCGGCATCACCACGAAGTCCCCCACCCAACACCGCGACCCGTGGAAGTGGCGGAGCGCCTCCTCGACGATGATTCGCGGTTCCCGTTGGCGGAGAAGACAACTCCCGTGACAGCGGTCCAATTCGTCGTGAAGCATTCTCGCCTGTCGTCGCTCGAACGCACGCCGAACGTCCGCCGGGATCACGGCATACGCCCCGTCGAACTTCGGTGTATCGTCGCGCATCCATTCCGGATCGATCCCGTTCGCCCGGAGCCACCGGTCACGGTCGTCGAGCCATTCGGCCAGGACCGTTTGCGGGATAGAATCGGCCTGCCGGAAGGTGATGAAATAGGTCGCACCGACTTGTCGCCAGTGCGGGAGGGCGCGGCGATAAATATGAACCGGTTGGGTCGGATCGAAAGGGCGGAAGGTCGGTCCCACGATCCCCTCCGGTGTCATGTCAATCCGAAGGCAAGACCGCCTCGGAGAGTCGGGCTACGAAAGAAAGAACCGATCACTTCAAAGTAGGCCGACTCTCCGAATCGGTGGCGCTGAAAACGACCGATTCGGAGAGTCGGGCAACGAAAGAAAGAACCGACTCGGAGAGTCGGGCTACTGAAAAAAGAGCTCCGAAGTGGCCCGAATCACCGCGTCGGTGGCCGCGTCGCCAAGCCAAGACCGACTCGGAGAGCCGGGCCACGGAAACCTACTGCCGCGCCAGCTTGACGGCTTGCGTGTACTGCCAGGCCAGGCCGCGCAGGTACTCGAAGTCTTCGCGGGCGACTGCCTTCGGGTCCACCAGTTGCGAGCCGACGCCCAGGCAGCAGGCCCCCGCCCGCAGGAAGTCGCCGGCGGTGTTCAGGTCCACCCCACCCGTCGGCATCAGGCGGACTTGGGGCAGCGGCCCGCGCATCGCCTTGAAGAACACCGGCCCCAGCACGTCCGCCGGGAACACCTTCACGACATCCGCCCCGGCCTCCCAGGCGGTCAGGATTTCCGTGGGCGTGAACGCGCCAGGGAAGACGAGTTTGCCGTACCGCCGGCACAACTGGATGACCTCCAGGTTCACCGTCGGCGAGACGATAAATTCGGCCCCGGCCAGGATGGCGGCGCGGGCCGTCTCGGTGTCCAGGACCGTGCCGGCTCCGAGGAGGACGCGATCGCCCAGGTCCGCCTTCGCGGCGCGGATTACGTCCAGGGCGTTCGGCACCGTCAGCGTCACCTCGGCGACGGACACGCCGCCCTCGGCCAGCGCCTTGATGACGTTCAGCAGGTGGGTCGGGTCGGGCGCGCGGACGACGGCGACGAGGCCACAATTCAGCACGCGGGTGAGGTCGGTTTCGCGGCTCATGGTAGGTCCGATTGTGCGGGGACTCGGCGTCGGGGGCAATGCCGAACGGGACTGCTACAATACACTTCTGGTTCGCCGTCGCCCGCGCGAACCGCCCACCGTTTTCCGTGTCCGAGCGAACATGAACTCACACATCGACGTGTACGCCGCCGACTTCCACGCGCTGATCCGCCACGGGTCGGCCGCCGCCGGGTTCGACGACGCCATCGCCTTCAACCCCGACGAGTTCGAGGATTTACTGCTCGAAGCGGCCGTCCGTGGGCCGGTGTCGCCCGTCGCCGGGGTGATGATCCGCGACTGGGACCGGAGTTGGCTGCAGACGTGGCCGGGGGTCAACTTCGGCTGCCGCACCTACACCGTCCACGGCGTCAAGTTCGCCCGCGTGTGGGGGTCCGGGGCCATCGACCGGCCGTACAGCGGGTACAACTTCTTCCTCGTCGAGCGGGCCGAATACACCAAGTTGTTCCGCGTCGCGGTGAAGCTGAAGCGGGACAAGAACGCGGAGCCGATCGAGCCGGTGATGTCGGTCGATCAGCGGACCGCCCTGTGGCAGAACACGGTGCAATTCCTCGACCCCGCGAACCTGCGGCGGATCCGGCAGTACGGCGGGCGGGCGAAGCGTGGACTGCTGCTGACCGGGCCGCCCGGCAACGGCAAAACCTCCGCCTGCCGGTGGATCAAGGCCGAGGTGGATCGCCGCGGGTGGGAGGCGAAGTCGGTCGGGCCGGACGACTACCAGGCGGCGCGATCCTCCGGAAACGCGGCGACAGCGGTGCGGGAACTGTTCCAGGCCGGCGGCCGGGGCGTCGTATTCTTCGACGACATGGACATCGCCCTGCGGAACCGTGAGACGGTGAAGGAGACCGACGATCAGGCCGTGTTCCTGTCGGCGTTGGACGGCATCGAGGTGAACGAGGGGGTGGTGTATGTGTTCACGACCAACTGCCAGATGGAGCTGATCGACCCGGCGTTCCGCCGGCCGGGGCGGATCGACCTCACCCTGCACTTCCCGAAGCCGACGCCCGACCTGCGGCGGACGCTCATCGCGCGTTGGAACCCGGAGATTCGCGCCGCCCTTTCGGAGGCGCGGGTGGTCGCCGACACGGATGGGTTCAGCTTCGCCGAGATCGAGGAGTTGAAGAACCTGCTGGTGTTGCGGTTCGTGGACGCGAACGAGTGGAATTGGGACTGGGCACGGGAGCAATTCCAGGAGAACCGCTCCGGCCTCGCCTCCCGCAAGGCCGAACGTCAGGTCGGCTTCGGCCCCGCCGCCACCCCGCATCCGGCCATGCTGCCGTCCCTGATGAACGGCGGGATGTGAGTGAAGATCGTCGCCGGGAGCCGTGCGACCGGCAGAGGCCGGCCAGTCGCACGGCTCCCGGCGACGAAGTGGTTCGTCACCCCGCCGGGTCGATCTCGTCGAACGGGATTTCCCACTGACCCAGCCCGACGCTGACGGTCACGGTCTGCTTCTTGGCGTCTACTTTCACCACGCGGCCGACGCTGTCGAAGCGGGTGACGCGGACCTTCTCGTTCGCCTTCAACTGCGTCCGCCACTCGTGGAGTGCCGCCTGCTCCTCGGCTTCCCGCTCCATCGTGGCGATCTTCTCGCGGTACTCGGCCTTCTGCTTGTCGGCCTCGTGCTGAGCGGCGAGCGCGGCCTCGCGGGCCTTCTCCGCCTCCTCGCGGAGCTGTTGAAGGCGCACGAGTTCGCCGGTCTTTCCCTTCTTCCGCTTCAAGTACCGGTGGGCGCGTTTCAGCAGTTCTTTCGGCAGCTTCAGCCGGCGGGCGATGCGGAGGGCGTTGCTCATCCCGAACTGGCCGATGTGCAGGCGGTACGTCGGGCGGAGCGTCTCGACGCTGAACTCGACGGCCCCGTTCTCGGCGCGGTCGTTGTTGAACGCATACGTCTTCAGGTCGCCGAGGTGGGTCGTCACGATGGCGCGGCAGCCGAGGATGTCCAGTTCGTCCAGGATCGCCCGACCGAGCGCCGCCCCTTCGGTCGGGTCGGTGCCGGCCCCGAGTTCGTCCAGCAGCACGAGGCTGTTGCCGTCGGCTTGTTGCAGGATGGTGGCGATGCGGGTGACGTGCGAACTGAAGGTACTCAGGGACTGTTCCAGGCTCTGCTCGTCGCCGATGTCCGCCAAGACGTGATTGAAGACGGGGACGGTGCTGCCGGCCTGAGCGTTAATATGCATACCCGACAATGCCATGATCGAAAGGAGCCCCGTCGTCTTGAGCGTCACCGTTTTACCGCCGGTGTTCGGGCCCGTGATAATCAACATGTTGAACCCGACACCGAGCCGGATTTCGATGGGCACCACGGTGCGGGGGGTGGCGACGGCTTTCGCTTCGGCCTTGAAAATGTGTTCGAGAACCGGGTGACGGGCGTTGCGGAGCCACAGCTTGCCGTCGGTGTTGATCTCCGGACAGCCCATATTATATTCGCGACTGAACGTGGCCTTGGCGGTGATCAAGTCCAGCCGGGCGATGACATCCAGGGCGTAGATCAGCGGCTTGGCGACGCGGCCGACTTCGGTACTCAACCGGCGGAGGATGCGTTTCTCCTCGCGGTCTTCCTCGGCCTTGAACGTGATCCGCTGGGCGCTGTAGTTGGCGATGCTGGCCGGCTCGATGAACACCGTCTCGCCGGTGCTACTGACGCGGTGGACGATCCCTGGCACCTTCGCCCGGTGGTTCGCGGACACCGGCAACACATAATGATCGCCGTTCACCGTGGCGTTCGCGTAGCTGAGGATTTTCCGCAACTCCGGGTCGCGGAGCAACCGCTTCACCTCGGCCTTCACCTTGTCTTCGACGTCGTACAACTTCTGCCGCACGGCCGCGAGTTCCCGGCTCGCCATATCCAGGATGTGGCCGCGGCCGTCGATACACCCGCCGATGGTGCGGGCGACGATCCCCATGTCTTCAATGCCCGACAACATTTCGATGAGTCGTTGCCAGCGACTGTCGAGTCTCATGCGATAGCGGTAAATGGCCCCCGTGCAGGTGAGCGTTTCGGACACTTGCAACAGTTGTTCGGCACTCAGCATGGTGCCAATGGCGGCTCGGCGAACGACGAGGCGGATGTCGTGCAACCCGGTCAGCGGTGGCGGTTGGCCGTGATCCAGCGCGGCGACCATCTCGGAGACGAGGCCGAGTTCCTCGCGGATTTTCTCCGGGTCGGACAGCGGCGCGACCTGGCGGGCCAATTCGCCACCCAATGAGGACGTGGCGAAGCCCGCGAGGATGTCGCGGACCTTGACGAACTCCAGCAAATCGAGCGTGTGCGCGTCCATAATGGCGACCGGCGGAGCGGTCGGCGGCGGTGGGGTTTCTGGGGCGGCCGTCCGGCGAACCGGCGGCGGAAGCAATGCGGCATTCATACCCGCCAGACAGCGAGCCCGGCGAACAGGTTCAGAGGGTTTAGTTATGGAACGCGATGGGGGGCACCCACAAGGGGTGCCCCGACGGTGGTGGCTCTCGTTGGGGCACCCCTTGTGGGCAGCCCTTTTTCAAACAGGCTTTACCGCCCGCGTCGCGGCGAACGGCAGGATGAACTCGGACAGCCGCCAGTTCCCGCCGCCGTCCTCGTAGAAGCCGGTCAGCACGAGGCCGGCGTCCAACTGCCCACCGATCTGGTCCCGGAGCGTGTGGCCGAAGCAGAGCGGTTCGGTCTTGTCGGTGTACTTCCGCCGGTCCTCGTCCGTCAAGCTGGTCAGGTCCGAATACGGGATGCGGTGCTTCACCACGAACACGCCGTCGTCCTCGGCGGTGTCCTCGAACAGGTACAACACCGGGTTGTTGAACCCCGCCAGCAACTCGCCGCCGGTCTTCAACACGCGGGCGCACTCCTTCCACACCGGCAGGATGTCCGGGACGAACACGTTCGAACACGGGTGGACGATCAGCCCGAAGCGGCCGTCGGGGAACGCGGACAAGTCCCGCATGTCCCCTTCGACGGTGTGAATGGTGAGGCCGTCGCGGTCGGCGACTTCGCGGTCGCGGGCGAGTTGCCTGGGCGAGTTGTCGAACACCGTCACGGTGGCCCCGGCGGCGGCGAGGATCGGCCCCTGTTGGCCACCGCCCGACGCCAGGCACAACACCTCCAGCCCGGCGAGCGACGGGAACCAGGCCTTGGGCACCGGCTTCGTCGGCGTGAGGATGATATCCCACTCGCCCCGCCGCGCGGCGGCGATCACGTCCGCCGTCACGGGAACCGTCCAGCGGTCGCCCGTGGCCACCTGATGGTCCCACGCGACGCGGTTGTACCCGCGAATGTCGTCGTTCGGATTGGGCGTCACTTCTTCACCCGCTTCCAGGATTCGCAGAACACGTCCGCCCCCTTGGCCGACTCGAACGTGGTCGGCTTCGGGTTGGTGTCGGGCGTGTAGCACACCTTCAAATCCTCGCCCTTCAACTCGTAGATGCCGTGGACCTTCTGGCCGTTCTTCACCCCACCCTGGAAGGTCAGCACGAACGTGGTGGTCTTGGCGTCGGCGTCGAACGCGGCGGTGGCCAGCCGGCGGCCGGTGCCCTCCTTCGGATCGACGACGTAGAAGAGGCTATAGACGCCGTTCGTCACCGACAGGCGGATCGACTCCCGCGACTCGGCCGTCGGCATCATCTCCATGCCGCCGTGCATGACCGACACCGGTGACCAGACGCCGTTGAACTCCTTGCCGGCGGTGCCCGCCGTCGGCGGCGTCGGCTTGGCCGGTTCCTGGCCGACGGCCGCCCCGCCCACGAACACCAACCCGAGCAGCAACCCGTATCGCATGACGCATCCTCCCGAACGTGGCACGAAGATCGGCCGCCGTCATGCCGTCCGGTAGCGGGTCCGTCAAGGGGAAGCCGGGGGGGGCAAGGCGACTCAGAGATTCAATTTGAAGAATGATTCACCGCGGAGGGCGCGGAGAAAAAGCCGGGAAAATCAACTCTTCCTCATGTGCCCTCTCGCGTCCTCTGGGGTGAAATCTTGCCTATCTTCAACCTTTGCACAGCCCTGTGGGGGTGGGGTGTGGCAATTGATTTTGGCGAACCCGGCCCGCCAGGGCCGTGGGTGTCCTGGTTTCCCATGTATCTACGGCCCTGGCGGGCCGGGGTCGCCCGGCTCAACATGGAAACACTTCTTGCCTGGATCAAACCGACAACTTGTCTAGCACGTTCTGCGTCACCCGCATGACGGCGGCGTCCCCGCCGCGCAGCCCGTGTGCCCAGTCGGTCGTGCCGACCGTCACCACCGTGCCGCCGCGGGTGTAGGTGCCGAGGACGGCGTTCCCGGCGCGGCCCTTCGCCCACTTCTCGTACCACTCGCAGTCGTCCGGGTGCCACTGGGCCGGGCAAGTTGCCAGCACCGCGAAGTCCTTCGGCGTGCCGTCGGTGTGGGTCGGGAACGGCAGCCCGTCTTTCCAGACCAGTTCGCAGCCGTCGCACTCGTACCCGACGACCTTGTATCCGGGCAACTTCGCCCCGAAGGCGTCGCCCCGCTTCAGCCCGGTGCCGGCGAACAGCCAGTGGTCCGGGCGGTGCGCGGTGAACGCGCCGGGGCCGTCCATCAACTGCCCGTGGCTGCGGTGATACCCGCCCCAGAGGAACCCGACGCCGGTGAGGGCGTTCTCCGGCCGGCTCACGAGGTAGTGACTCCACAACGTCGAGAGGAGTTTGTGGTCGGCGGACTTGTAGACGGGATCGTCGCCGAAGGACTGTTTCCAACAGGTGAGGGCCCGGCCGTGGCCCTCGCTCCGCACCTGCCAGCAACAGGTGTTGCCGCTGAAGAACGCCACGTTGCCGCCGTTTCCAATGTACGCTTCCAGGTGGTCCCGCATCGGGGCCGACCAGTATTCATCATGGCCCACGCTCAATACCAACTTGTATTGCTTCAATAACTCCGGGCGGAACTCCAGGTCCGAGTTCGCGGCGAAGTCGAGCGTGTATCCCGCTTTCTCCGCCCACTGTACGAACGGCAACTCCCAGTTGCGGAACTGCGAGGTCTGCGGGCGGTCGAACGACACCCGCCGGCCCTGGACCTTGTGGCGGCCGTTGTAGGCGTACAGGCTGTACCCGCCGAAGTTGGTGTAAGCGTTGTAAGTGTTCGTCGAAAGTTGAAGTAGAATCTTCGACCCCTTGCTCGGCTCCTTCGGCCGGACGACGAAGAACAGCGTGCCGGTGGCGGCCTTCTGCCCCGGCGGTTGCGTCGTCATCCGGCACTCGTAGTACCCGCTCGGCCAGTCGGCTCCGACCGTCAGCGTCACCGCGACCGGCCACCGGCAACCGTTCGCCGAGGCGTCCGCCGGGGTGGCGTGGACTTTCGTGGCGACACCAGCCTTCTTCCACACGGACTCGATTTCCGCCCCGAGACGGACGATTTCCAGGTCGCACGGCGTCCCGGAGAGGTGCAACTTCACCTCGTCGCCGGGCGCGTAGCTGACCTGGTCGGCGTAGCCGAGCGGCGGTTTCGCGGCAGGTCCGACGGGCTTGGGCTGGGCGCGGGTGGACTTGGCCAGGGCGAGGGTGGCACCGGCTTGCAAGGCGGCGCGACGGGTGACGAGCGTGGACATGATGCGACTCGCGGGAGGGAGTGAGGCGACCCGCAGTTTACCCACCCGGCGCGGGACACGCCAAAGCGGAATTCGCCGCCGAGATTCCCTTGGCCCTGGCGTCATCGGCCGGCAGAATGCGTTCACCCTTCTCTCTCGGAGTTCGTCATGCGTGTGCTCTCTCCCCTCATCCTCCTCGTCGCGGCCGTGCCGGCCTTCGCGCAGAAGCCGACCACCGGGCCGTGGGACGTGAAGGCGATTCAATCCGTCGAAGTGAAACCCGAATGGGGTGAGACCGTCGGCAACGCCCGCGAGGTGTACTACCCCGGCGAGCCGTTCAACGGGAAGCCGACGCGGGTGTTCGCTTACTACGCCAAGCCCGCGACCGGGGACGGCCCCTTCCCCGCCGTGCTGTGCGTCCACGGCGGCGGCGGCAAGGCGTTCCAGGCGTGGGCCGAACACTGGGCCAAGCGCGGGTATTGCGCGCTGGCGATGGACCTCGCCGGGAACGGCCCAAAGGGGCGGTTGCCCGACGGCGGACCGGACCAGTCCGACGCCACGAAGTTCACCGACTTTAACGGGAAGACGGCGAAGGACCGGTGGACGTACCACGCGGTCGCGGCGGTGCTGCGCGGGCACAACCTGCTGCGGTCGTTCAAGGAAGTCGATGCGAAGAAGGTGGCCGTCACGGGCATCAGTTGGGGCGGTTACCTGACGTGCATCGTCGCCGGGTTGGATGACCGGTTGGTTGCCGCCGTACCGGTGTACGGGTGCGGCTTCCTGCACGGGAACAGCGTCTGGAAGGCGGGGAAGTTCGACAAAATGACCACCGAGCAGCGGGACCGCTGGGTGACGAACTTCGACCCGTCCCAGTACCTGCCCGGCGTCAAGTGCCCGATCCTGTTCCTGAACGGGACGAACGACTTCGCATACCCGCTGGACAGTTACAAGAAGTGTTATGAACTGGTGCCCGGTGACAAGACACTGTCGGTGCGGGTGCGGTTGCCCCACGGCCACATCTGGACGCACGGTGAGGTGGACGCCTTCATTGATTCGCACCTGAAGGGCGGCGACCCGCTGACGAAGTTGGCCGCGATGTCCCGCGACGGGGAGGCCGTTTCCGCGACCGTGACCGGCTCAGTGAAACTGAAAGAGGCGAACCTGTACTTCGCAACGGCCGAGGGGCCGTGGCAGAAACGCGAGTGGAAATCGGTGGCCGCCAATTTGAAGGGCGGCAAGGTGTCGGCGAAGTTGCCGGAGGACCGCCCGCTGGTCTACTACCTCGGCGTCACTGACGAGCGGGGGCTTTACGTCACGACCCCGCACGCGATCTCGCTCGGGGAGTGACGGTCACTGGTTTTGGAACAGCACGTCCATCGGGGTGCCGTAGCAGACGCGCGTCGGGCGGTTTTGTGGGTCGCGGATCTCACTGTCCGGGTCCACGCCGAGCGCGCGGTAGATGGTCGCCCCGATGTCGAACGGAGTGTACGAGGTCGTCACCGGGTGGCCGCCGGCGCGGTCGGACTTGCCGATCACCCGCCCGCCATGCACCCCGCCGCCGGCGAACAGCGCCGAATACACATGTGCCCAGTGGTCGCGGCCGGGGACGGTCTGGCCGGGCAGCGTGGAAATCTTCGGCGTGCGGCCGAACTCGCCCGACACCACCACGAAGGTCGAATCAAGCCGCCCCTCCGCTTCCAGTTCGTCGATCAGCGCCGCGAGGCCGAGGTCCAGCCACGGCAGCAGGCGGTTCTTCAGTTTGCCCCAGTTGTCGGTGTGCGTGTCCCACGTCTGCACGATGCCCATGTTCGCCTGCACGATCGGCACCCCGGCCTGCACCAGCCGCCGGGCCAGCAGCAGCGACTGGCCGAACTGGTTGCGGCCGTAGCGGTCGCGGGTCTTCGGCGACTCGCGGGAGAGGTCGAACGCCCGCGCCACGGTGCCGGTGGCCAGCATCTCGAACGCCTTCCGCTGGTGTTCGGAGAACTGCGGGTCGCCGGCGGTGGCCGAGCCGAGTTTCTCCAGCAGCGCCTGCCGTCCTTCCACCCGCTTCGGGTCGGTGCCGTCGGGCAGGGCGAAGGCGTCCATGCGGAACGTGGGCGAGTTCGGGTCTTTCGTCACCAGCATCGGGTCGTGGCTGGCCCCAAGGAAGCCGCCGTGCTGCCCCGGCCACGTCAGTGGCCCTTCGATCAGCGAATGCGGCAACGTGACGCCGTTCGGGATGCCGTCGGTGCGCGGGCGGAGGTAGTTCAACCCGGCGGCGTAACACGGCCAGTCGCGGCGGGAGAGGACGTTATCCAGGTCGGTGCCGCGCTGGTTCGGCATCGTCGCGCCGGTGAGCAGGCGGTGGACGCCGGGCAGGTGGCCGTTCTCGCGGTGGGATAAGCTCCGCACCAGCGCCCAGTGCTTCATCCGCGCGGCGAGCAGCGGCAGGTGTTCGCAAATGTCGATGCCGGGCACACTGGTCGGAACCTGTTTGAACTCGCCCCGCATCTCGGCCGGCGCGTCGGGCTTCATGTCCAGCGTGTCGAGGTGGCTCAACCCGCCGGCCAAGTTGACGAGGAGGACGGAGCTTTCCTTCCGCTGGCCGGACCCGGACGGGGCGGCCGCTGTGGGGGTGGGGACGCCGAGGCCGATGGCCGCGCCGCAACCGACCGAGAGGAGCTGGCGGCGATTCAGACCGGTGAGGGTGTGCATGGCGACTCCGGCGATGGGTGGACGCGAACCGTCCGGCGGGGTGGGTCAGTATACACCAAACTGACGGCGAATGCAGTCCCTGATCACCCGACCAGCGCCTCGACGGGCTTCCCGATGCTGGCCGGCTTCGTGAAGCCGTCCGGGCTGAGGCGGGTGGCCGGGTCGATGCCCATCGCGTGGTACAGCGTGGCGCTGAAGTCCTCCAGCGTGACCGGATCGTCCTTCACATACGAGGCGGTCTTGTCGCTGGCCCCGTACACGGTACCGCCCTTCACCCCGCCGCCGGCCAGCATCGCCGAGTAGCAGTGCGGCCAGTGATCGCGGCCCATCGCCGAGCCGCCCTTACTGATGCGCGGGGTGCGGCCGAACTCGCCGACCAGCACCACCAGCGTGTCTTCCAGTAGGCCCCGGTCGTCCAGGTCGTCGAGCAGCACCGACACGGCCTGATCGCAGCGCGGCAGGGCGAAACCGAGGCCGTTCCACCCGTCCTCGAAGATGCCGACGCCCGCGTTCCCGTGCATGTCCCACGTCTCCACGCTCAGGAACTTCTCGCCCGGCTTCATCCCCGTCCACGCCACCACCGACACCAGCCGGACGCCCGCCTCCACCAGCCGCCGCGCGAGGATCAGGTTCTGGCCGAGGGGGTTGCGGCCGTAGCGGTCCCGCAGGGTCGGCGACTCCTTGTCGATGTCGAACGCCCGGCGGGCGGTCGGGCCGGTGAGCAGGTCGAACGCCTTCGCGCGGTAGGTATCGGTGTGCGGGCCGAGGTGCGGCGGGCCGGCGTCCAACTTCGTCAGCAACTCCCGCCGCCCGGCCGTCCGCTCCACTGACACCGTAGTGTCTGTCTCGAACACGCGGAGCTTGTGGTTCGGGTTCGCCGGGTTGTCGTCGTGGCTGACGCCGAGCAGCAGGGGCGCGTGCGCCGCGCCGAGGAATCCGCCGGTCAGGTACGTCGGGTCGGGCGGGGCCGCGCCGCCGCCGAACTTTTGCAGCCACACGTTCGACGGCAGGCTCCCGCCGCTCGGCTTCAGCTTCGACACCACCGCCCCGAACGACGGCGCGTCGGCGTCCGGCTTGGCGGTGCCGGCCAGCAGCATCGCGTTGGCGAAGTGGTGCAGCGGTTGCGTGTGCGTCATCGACCGGATGACGGCGTACTTGTCGGATCGGGCGGCCAGTTTGGGCATCAGTTCGGCGACGCGGAACCCCGGCGTGCGGGTGGCGATGGGCTTGTACGGCCCGCGCAACTCGGCCGGCGCGTCCGGCTTCGGGTCCCACGAATCGAGCTGGCTGAGGCCGCCATATTGGTAGATGAAGATGCACGACTTCGGGCGGCGGCTCGGCGACTCGGCGCGGAGCAACCCCGGCAGGGTGAGGCCGAGGGCGGACAGGCTTCCGACTTTGAGCACGTCGCGGCGGGACGGGCGAGGCATGAGGCACCTCGTGGGCGGGGTGGGCTTCGTACAGGAGACGATACCGCACCACGCCCGTCCGGTCCAGCGTTCGGCTGGGTCACTTCGCGCGGATGCAGAATAGCTCAGTGCCGGTGCGGAGGAAGATCGCGCCGTCCACCGCCGCCGCCCCGTACACCACGTCGCCGACAGCCGAGTAGCGGGCCGCGTCGAGTTCCTCCTTGGGCAGCGGCGGGCCACCGCCCGGCCCCTTCCCGCCGGCCGGCGGCTTCGGCAGGGTAGCCGCCGCCTGTTTCTTCTCGTCGTCCTTCCGCTTGGCGAAGTCGTCGGCCGACCACAGTCGGTTGCGGGCCAGCACCTCGTGCGTCGGACCGGTCTTCAGCACCGTCGTCGTCCCGTCCTTGCCGAAGAAGAAGACCCGGTTGCCGCTGGCGATGGGGGTCGCCCACTGCTGGTTGTCCAACCGCTCGCGGTACTTCAGTTCGCCGGTCTTGGCGTCCAGGCACGACACGAACCCGACCTTGTCCACGAAGTAGGCGAACCCGGCGTGGACGACCGGGCTGGCGGTGCCGGTGGCCAGCTTCTTCGCCCGCCACGTCACCTCGTACCCGTCGCGGGTGCCGGTCAGGTCGATGCGGCAGTTCGATTTGGACGTGGCGTCGGCGTCCGGTTTCATCCGGTTCTCCCCGGCCGCGACGTACACCGCCGTCCCGTCGAACGTGGCCGACGGGATGGTGTTGCCGACCACGCCGGCCATCTCCCACAGCCGCTTGCCCGTCCCCGCGTCGTACCCGGTGACGGCCCCGGAACTGCTGACGACGACCTGATCCCGTACCACGATGGGGCTGGTCCACGACGACCGCGCCGGCCGGTCGGCGGTCCACACGTCCTTGCCGTCGCCCTTCCGCACCGCGAGTAACTTCGACGGCCCTTGATGGTCCAGCAGCACGATCACCGCGTCGTCGGTCTGCGCCGGCGAGCTGCCCAGGCCGTGGTTGTTCTTCAGCTCGCCGAATTCCGTGCTGAAGTGCCGCTCCCAGCGGACCTCGCCGGCGTGCGACAGGGCGACCAGGTCGCCGCTCTCGAACAGCGCGTACACCCCGTCGGCGTCGGCCACCGGCGTGCCGGCGGCGCGACTCATCATCGGGTTGTTTTTCCCCTTCTGCGTGGCGACGAACGTCTTCGCCCACTTCCTCTTGCCGTCGGTGGCCGCGAAGCAGACGACGTGCAACGTCTCCTTCTGATCGCCCTCGACGCTGGTGAGGTACACGTTCCCCTTCCACACGACCGGCGCGGACTGGCCGTAGCCGGGCGTCGTCACCCGCCACGCGAGGTTCTCGGTGGGCGACCACTTCTCGGGCAACTTGGCGGTGGTGTGGCTGGACCCGTCGCCGCGGAAGCCGGGCCAAGTGTCGGCCCCGGCCGGGGCCGACAGCGTGAAGGCGAGAGCGAGCAGGAAAGTCATGGGTGGGTTCCGTGCGTGGGAAGGTCAGATTAGTAGTCGCCGAGGACTTCGCCGCCGGCGCGGGTGGCCAGCCCCCGCCAGGTGGGGAGGTTCACCGAGTCGCGGACGAACCGCACGCTGCCATCACCGAGCGCGACATTCACGCCGCCGGAAAACGGGCTACGG
>JBBRUO010000076.1:0-14995 GCA_038247725.1 Gemmatales bacterium | reverse complement strand
GCGGCCGCCGTCGCCAGCAGCGCCACGAGGCCGAACTCGTCCCACCCGACGACGCGGATCGTCTTCGCCTTCAACATCGTCTTGGCGAACGTGATCGCGGTCAGCACGTCGTGAACCCGTTCGGCCAGCAGGGACCGGTTGTAGCCGAAGGTGAAGCCGGCGTAGGTCTGGTTCACGGGTCGCGGTTTGGCGAATTCCAGTTCCCCGACGCCCAGCATGTCTGGGGCAACAACGCCGTATCCGGCATCAAGAAGCGTTTGCACTTCCGGCACCGGCTTGCCGTCGGCGGTCAGGCTCGCCTTCCCCTTCGGGTGAACCCAGATAACCACTTGATCCTTGAATTTCGCGGGGAGCGTGTAAGCCGTCGGAAGGTTGTCCTTCTCGTCCGCGCGTCCCAGATTCAGGGTGCGAACCGTCACCCCGCCGGGCAGCTTCCTCGCGACCGGTGCATCCTCCATCACAACGGTCGTCGGCAGTTCGTCGCACAGCATGGCCCGCAGCGCCCCGCCGATGACGGTTCGGAACTCGGTCAAACTCTTCATGTCCGTCGGCGTCAACTTGGCGATTTGCGCGTCCGACGCTTCGGTCATCTTCGCGCGCACGTCCTTCGCCGGCAGGTCGTCCTTCGGCCGCGGGTGTTCGGCGTCGAACACGGTCAGTTCAGAGGGCGGGGTGTGAACGATCGGCGGCTCGGCGAACGACTCGGTGGACCCCATCAGGTGCTTCAAGAACCACTCGTACATGGCCTCGCGGCTCGGCCGGCCGTAGTTGTGCGGCAGCCGCGTCCACGCCTTCGCCAGCACGTTGTCCGGCGCGCCGAGCATCCGGTAAAGTTGCTTCAGTTCCGGGTACCCCTTCGTCATGACTTCCTTCGTCCAGTCGTTCGCGCACATGAGCAGCAGCGGCTTCGGGGCGAACACGGCCGCCATCTCGACGTTCCCGGTGCCGGTGCGGAGCAAGCTGCAGTTCTCGCACACGCACCCGCCCTGCATGGCGGTGCTGACCATCACCGCCGGGGCCGCGGCCGCGATGCGGTCGTCCACCGCCGCCAGCACGAAGCTCTGGGTGCCGCCGCCGCTCGCTCCGGTGACGCCGATCTTGGTCGGGTCCACGTCCGGCAGACTGGTGACGAAGTCCACGGCGCGGATGCTGTTCCACGTCTGCAACCCCATCAGCGATTGCAGCCGGAGTTCGCCGTCGGCGTCGGCGAACCCGTTCGGGTGCGGCACCCCGGAGCGGGCGATGTGGTCGATGACGGTGGTGTCGGCGACGCCAATCATGTCGTACTGGAAGACGACGAAGCCGAGCTTCGCCAGCGTGATCGGCCCGGTTTGGATGTGGTATCGCCCGCGTTCGATGTCCGGCTCCTCCCCCCGGTCCATCCGCTGTTTCGCGCTCGCCTCCGCCTCCTCGGTGAACCGACCCTTCATCCAGTGCCCGTGCGCGTACAGCACGGCCGGGTGCTTGCCGGTCGCCTTCGGCCGGTACAGGTTGCCGCACAGGTAGTGACCGGGGGCACTGCGGAAGAACACCTTCTCGATGGTGTAGGTGTCGCGGTCGATCCGCCCGTGAACGGTGGCATCCAGCGGCGGCTTCTCGGGCATCGGCCACAACCCGTTCGCCACCAGCATCTGCTCGCGGATGCGGTTCCGCCGCTTCGCCCATTCCTCTTTCGTCTTCGGCACGACGAACGGGAAGTAGTCGTTCAGCGTCTTCGCCAGTCCAAGGCGGTAGTCGGCGGGGGCATTCTCTTGTGCGAAGCCGAGACGGGTACAGAACGGGGAGGCGGCGGCGGCGGCGAGGAAGTGACGGCGGGAGAGCATGACGGGAAGCTCCGGGCGGGAGGGGTGGACACCGTCCGAAAGTACGCGGAGACGGTCGCCGAGTCAAACGGGTGACGCGGCGGGGCCATTCCGTTTTTAGGTGGCCGACTTTCTCCGGGAGTCGGTGCTTCGCAAGAGTCGCTCCCGGAGAGAGTCGGCCCACCCTAACAACCCGAGAACGGAATGGCCCTGGCAATCGCGGGCGGCAGGCGGTTCACCGCGCAGTCAAGAGTTGCGAGGTGGACAAAGATATGGTTTTGAGCATTCACATTCCGAATGACCCCGCGAATCAATGGGTCGGAGTCGGGCGCGGCACCGGCCGATCATCGGTCGGCAAACCCAGGTGTCCGGCGGGGGCAGCCGAATTGAATGGTGCGATAGCCCACTCACCACCACCGGTGTCCGCGAATGAAGAGTTTTTAACGCACGGTGTCGATCGTGTCGCGTGGGCCTGCTCTCCGGCAACGGTTTCCCGCCCGCGTTCGTTTTTTCCCGCCCGTCCGTCAACCCTTCGGGCGGGTCGGGCCGGCGACCGGAATCCGAAACCGCATCCGGATTCGAAACGAATACTTGCACCGGGGCCGTCCGTCCGGCACTCTATGATGAAGACGGCGAGAAGGCGGCCGGTGTCCCCATCGAACCGCCCCTTTCGCTCCCCCCAGAGGAGTCACCGCCATGCCCGTCACGCGATTCCTGCGGCACGCACCGATCGCAACTGTCCTCGTTCTCGCTGTGGCCCTCGCGTCTCCGGCCGCCGACAAAGCCG
Organism: Gemmatales bacterium; assembly: GCA_038247725.1. Taxonomy (GTDB): domain Bacteria; phylum Planctomycetota; class Planctomycetia; order Gemmatales; family Gemmataceae; genus JALHQU01. The sequence continues at coordinate 12,406 of JBBRUO010000076.1, read as the reverse complement.
CGCCGAAGTGGCCGACCGACCGCGTGTCGTCCCCGGAGACGACGGACGAGATGAAGTCCCTTCAGGCGCGGGTGAAGGACGTGGTCAAGAAGGCGACCCCGGCGACCGTCGGGCTGCTCGTCGGCCAGGGGGCCGGGAGCGGCGTCATCGTCAGCGAGGACGGCCTCATCCTCACCGCCGGGCACGTCATCGGCGCGCCCCGCACGCCGCTCGTCGTCGTCCTGTCCGACGGCACCTTCGTGAAAGGCGTCTCGCTGGGCATGAACGACAAGGCCGATAGCGGTATGGCCAAGATCACCGTCCCGCCGCCGAAGAACGCCAAGTGGCCCGGCGCGAAGGAGGGCAAGTGGCCGTTCATGTCCATGGGGAAATCCGGCGACCTGAAAACCGGCCAATGGGTGCTGGCGATGGGGCACCCCGGCGGGCCGAAGCCGGAGCGACCGCCGCCGGTGCGGGTCGGCCGTTTCGTCAGCCGCGGCACCTTCCTGCAATCCAACTGCACCATCGTCGGCGGCGACTCCGGCGGCCCACTGTACGACCTCGACGGCAAGGTGGTCGGCATCCACAGCCGCATCATGTTCACCATCGACGCCAACTATCAGGTGCCGGTGGACAAATTCCAGACCGAGTGGGCGCGGCTGGTGCGGGGGGACAACATCGGCCGGAAAACCTCCGCCATCCTCAACCTGTACTTCGACGAGACGGCCAAGGACTCCCTCGTGGTGGACGAGGTGCTTGAGGACGGGGCCGCCGAGAAAGCCGGCATCGAGGCCGGCGACGTGATCAAGACGTTCGCCGGGACGGCGGTGAAAACGGCCGAAGAGGTCCGCGAGATGCTCAGTGCCTACGACCCCGGTGACAAGGTGAAGATCGAACTGGTCCGCGACGGCGAGAAGAAGTCCGTCGAGCTGAAACTGGCCAAGAAGGCCGGCAAGTAATCCCGCCTGGGGGTGACGACGACGCTCCCCCACTGCCCTCCCAACCCATAGCCTCTCCGACCGCCTCATCTTGCTCCCAACTCTCACCTTGCCTCGGACGCCATCATCATGAGACGCCTCCTCACGCTGCTGATCCTGATCGCCGCCGGCCCCGCGCTGGCGGCGTCCCCGAACGACCGCGGCAAGAACCTGCTGCCGAGGTTGTTCGAAGAGGCCATCGCCCCGGTCGCCGACGCCACCGTGCGGGTGCTGGCCGATGGGAAGCCGGCCGCCCTCGGCACGATCATGACCTCGGACGGGTACATCCTGACCAAAGGCAGCGAGCTCTCGGGCGCGCTGACCGTCAAGATGCGGGACGGATCGGCCTACGACGCCGAGTACGTCGGCTACCACCGCGAGACCGACCTCGCCCTGCTGAAGGTCAAGGCCGCCAAACTCGTGACGGTCACGCTTGCCTCGAGCAAGCTCGCCGAACCGGGCACCTGGGTGGCCGTCGCTGGCATCACCAGCGAGCCGGTCGCCGTCGGCGTCATCAGTGCCGCCGCCCGCAAGCTGTTCGGCCCCGAGTTGTTGGCCATCATCAACGAGAACAAGGGGTACATCGGCATCCAGTTCTCCCAGCCGAACGAGCTGGAGATCGGGCAGGTGGTGAAGGGGGCAGCCGCCGACAAGGCGAAGTTGAAAGCCGGCGATGTCATCCTGGAAGTCGCGGGTAAAGTGGTGAAGGACCGCGGCGCGCTGCTCAAGCTGCTCGACGACAAGCGGCCGGGGGACAAGGTCGTCGTCAAGGTCCGCCGCAAGGTGAAGGACTCGGAAGAGACCGAGGAGGTCGAAGCCACCATCACCCTCAGCCCGAAAAAGGAGATGGGGCCGGGCAGCCGCGGCGAGATCCAGAACAGCATGGGCAGCGAGTTGTCCGGCCGCCGCACCGGGTTCCCCCGCGTCATCCAGCACGACACGGTCGTGAAGCCGGAAGACTGCGGCGGCCCGCTGGTGGACCTCGACGGCAAGGTCATCGGGTTGAACATCGCCCGCGCCGGCCGCGTCGAGACGTGGGCGCTCGCCGAGGAGGAGATCACCCCGGTGTTCATGGAGTTGAAGGCCGGCAAGTTCCCCCCGCCGACGGTCGCCAAGACCGCCACTAAAGTCGAGTCGAAGGACAAGGACGAGTCGAAAAAGTGAGCCGCGTGTCACGGGCGGCCGGCGGAAACGTATTGGGTACTGAAGAGGACCCATTCCGCCCCACCCCCGGCGAGACGCCGCCCATGCGACTCCGACTCCCGACGCCGACCGAGTTCCTCCTTCCGGGTTGGGACTCGACGAACTTCTGCCACATCGCCGCGACGGTAGACCGGCTGCTCGGCGTTTCGACCGACCAGCCGGCCGTCACGGACCACCTCCCCGCTCCTGCTGATGTCGTCGTCAGCCTCTTCGTCGATTCCCTCGGGTGGACGAGTCTGGAACGGCGGATGGCTCACCCGGTCCTCGCCCGCTTCCTCCGCGACGGCATTTTGATCCCACTGACGACACAGTTCCCCAGTTCGACCGGCGGGTGCGTGCCGACCCACAAGACCGGCCTCCCCTCACCGCTGCACGGGGTGCCGTCGCTGCGGTACTTCGAGCCGCTGGTCGGCGACACCTGCGACCCGCTGCGGTTCTGTCGGCGGGGTGACGCCGCGAATTCGCTACTCGCCAGCGGGATCACGCCGGCGGCGGTGTTCCCGTTCGAGCCCCGCGCCGCCCGCTACGCCGCCGCCGGCGTCACCACGGTCAGCGTCGTGCCGGAGCGGATCGCCGATTCGGCATTCAACTGCTGGGCCGACGCCGCGGTCGCCGAGAAAGTGACATTCCAGTCGTTCGAGGAGATCACCCCCGCCGTGGCGGCCGCCATCCGTCGGCCCGGCCGCCGGTATGTGGATGTCTACATGGACGACGTGGACAAGTGTGGGCACGCCCACGGCCCGGATTCGCCGGGGTTCGACCGACTGGTCGAGCGGGTGCTGACACTCATTGGCGAAGTCGCGGACGCCTGCGCGGAACACGGTGCCCGGCTGGTGATGTTTGCCGACCATGGCCAGGTGCCGACGCCGCCCGGCGACTTCCTGCACGTGGACCGCGTGTGCCCCAAGTTGGCGGGGATGATGCGCACGAACGACCGGGGCAAACCGCTGTCGCCCGGCGGCGGCACGAAGGCGCTTTTTCTGTTCGTTCAGGACGCCGAGGAAGCGGCCGAACACCTGCGGGCGGGACTCCACGACCGGGCGTTCGTCGCGCCGACCGCGGACCTGATCGCGGCCGGCTGGTTCGGCGACCGGCGGCACCCGGCGTTCCACGCCCGGCTCGGTGACGTGGCCGTGATCCCGCTCGGCCGCACGCACTTGTGGGTCTCGACGGCCCCGAAGGACTGCAACCTCGGGGCGCACGGCGGCCTCCAGCGGGCCGAGATGCTCATCCCGTTCGGCGTCCTGTGACGCTGCGGGTGCAGGCGTCGGTTACGTGGCGGGGAAAATTTCGGTGAAATACCCATGACTGAGGGCCACCGCTGAAGCCGCCACGAACGAAACCCGTTCGGCACTGACCCGGACTCATTCGGGCTAGCGTGAGTGGATCCTTCCCGTCTATGATGACCCCATTGCCCCCGCGCCGACCGGACGAGTCATGCCCACCGCCGCCCCCGCCCCGCCGAAACGCCGACACTCGACCGGAGACAGCCGTAAGTCCGTCCTCATCGTCGGGGCGGGGCCGGGCGGCCTCGCGGCCGCGATGCTCCTCGCGCACGCCGGCGCGAAGGTGACGGTGCTGGAACGCCTCCCGCGCGTCGGTGGCCGGTGTTCGGCGATCGAGGAACAGGGATTCCGTTTCGACCTCGGGCCGACGTTCTTCCTCTACCCCCGTGTCCTCCAGCGGATCTACAAAGCCGTCGGCCGCGACCTGATGGCCGAAGTGCCGATGACCCGGCTCGACCCGCAATACCGGGTCATCTTCGGCACCGACGGCGGGCAACTGGACTGCACACCGAACCTCCAGCAGATGGCCGAACGGGTGGCGCGGCTGTGCCCGGCGGACGGGGCCAACGTCCAGCGGTTCATCGACGACAACCGGGTGAAACTGGAGCGGTTCCGCCCGGCCCTCGAGTCCGCGTTCCTCAGTTGGCGGCGGCTGGTCAGTTGGGACTTGATGAAACTGCTCCCCATCCTGCGGCCGTGGAAGTCGGTGGACGGCGAACTGAAGCGGTACTTCACCGACCCGCGGACGCGGCTGGCGTTCACGTTCCAGTCGAAGTACCTCGGCATGTCGCCGTTCAACTGCCCCAGCCTGTTCAGTATCCTGAGCTACTTGGAGTACGACTTCGGCGTGTGGCACCCGGCCGGCGGGTGCGGCGCGGTCAGCGACCACATGGGCCGAGCCGCCGCCGAGATGGGCGTGGAGTTCCGGCTGGACGAACCCGTCACGGAACTGCTGTTCGACGGCAAGACGGCGGTCGGCGCGCGGACAGCCGAAGGCGAGTACCGGGCCGACGCCGTCGTGGTGAACGCCGACTTCGCCCAGGCGATGAAGAAACTGGTGCCGAACGCCCTCCGCCGCCGGTGGACCGACGAGAAGATCGCGAAGAAGCGGTTCTCCTGCTCCACCTTCATGATGTATTTGGGCATTGATGGCGACCCGCCGGATGTCCCCCACCACACCATCTACACGTCGCAAGATTACATCGGCAACCTGGCCGACATCGAGACGCGGCAGGTCCTCAGCGACGACCCGTCGGTGTACGTTCAGAACGCGGGCGTGACGGACCCCGGCATGGCCCCGAAGGGGATGAGTACGATTTACGTCCTCGCCCCGGTGCCGCACCGCACCCCGAACGTGGACTGGAAAACCCACACCGCCGCCGTCCGAGAGCGGGTCCTGAAGCAGTTTCCGAAACTCGGCCTGCACGACATCGACCGGCGCATCCGGTACGAAAAGGTCATCACCCCCCAGATGTGGGAAGACGATTACGAGGTGTTCAAGGGGGCGACCTTTAACCTCGCGCACAATTTGAAGCAGATGTTACATCTGCGGCCGCGCAACCGATTCGAGGACTTGCGGAACGTGTACCTCGTCGGCGGCGGCACCCACCCCGGCAGCGGACTGCCGGTGATTTACGAATCGGCACGGATCACCAGTCGGCTGCTGTTGCAAGACCTGGGCCTCGACGCCGGGTTCCTGGACGTGGACGAGCCGGCGGCCGCCCCGCTGGCGGTCGGATAGAATGGGTGAGCGAATGTAGACTTCCAATTGAACGGTGAGGAACGTCGTGACCACTCCGGTGCAACAGAAGGTGGCGGTGATCGGCGGCGGGCTGGGCGGGCTGGCGGCGGCCTGCACCCTGGCCGCGCGGGGCTACTCCGTCGTGCTGTTCGAGAAGTCGCCGTGGCTGGGCGGCAAGGCGGCCGAGTTGAACGAGGGCGGGTTCCGCTTCGACATGGGGCCGACCATCCTGACCGTGCCCGCCGTGCTACGGCAGATCTTCACGGAAGCGAACCGCAAGATCGACGACTACCTGACCCTCGTGAAACTCGACCCGCAGTGGCGGTGCTTCTTCACCGACGGGGCCAAGCTCGACCTGGTCGAGGACGTCGACGCGATGGCCGCGACTCTCGACACCTTCGCCCCCGGCTCCGGGTCGGCGGAGGGGTATCGCCAGTTCATCGGCCTGTCGCGGCGGCTGCACCGCATCTCCGACAACTACTACTTCTGGAAGTCGATCGGCGGCATCGGCGACATGTTCAGCGTCCGCCAGGGGATGAACCTGTCCACGCTCGGCGACGTGATGAAGATGCGGATGGGCCGCTCCGTCGCCAGCACCGTGCGCAAGTTCGTGCCCGACGCCCGCGCCGCGCAGATGCTCGACCACTTCACCCAATACGTCGGCTCGTCCCCGGACGCCTCCCCGGCGGTGCTGTGCGGCATCGCCCACATGCAGACCAACGAGGGCGTGTGGTACCCGATGGGCGGCACCCGCGCCGTACCCGTCGCGCTGGCGAAGCTGGCCGGCGAACTCGGCGTCGAACTCCGCACCGGCGTCGGCGTCAAGCTCATCCACACCATCCCGAGTGGCGACGCGGTGACGGGCGTGGAACTGGACACCGGCGAGTTGGTGGAAGTGTCCGCCGTGGTGTCCAACGCCGACAGCGTCCGCACCCACCGCGAGTTGCTCGACGGCAACGCCGCCAAGGCCGTGAAGAAGTTCGAGAAGAAGCGGACCTACGAGCCGGCCTGCTCGGGTGTGGTGCTGTATCTGGGATTGAATCAAGCCTACGATCACCTGCTGCATCATAACTTCGTCTTCTCCGCCGATCCCGAGGTGGAGTTCCACGACATTTACGACCGTGGCGAGCCGGCCGCCGACCCGACCTGCTACCTCGCCGCCACCGCCCGCACCGAGCCGGCCACCGCGCCCGCCGGCGGGGAGGCTCTTTACGTCCTCGTCCACACCCCGTACCTCCGCCCGCACCACGACTGGAAGGCGATGTTCCCGGCCTACCGCCAAACCATCCTCGACAAGCTCAAGACCACCGGCCAGATGCCGGACCTCGAAAGTCGCATCGTGTACGAATCGCACCTCACGCCGCAAGACATCCACGACCGTTACCGCGTGCTGGACGGGGCCATTTACGGCCTCGCCTCGCACGGCAAGTGGAACGGCGCGTTCAAGCCGGCCAACCGCTCCCGCCACGTCAAGGGGTTGTACCTCGCCGGTGGCGCGGCGCACCCCGGCCCCGGCATGCCGATGGTGCTGATGTCCGGGTGGATCGCCGCCGACTCGCTGGACCAGGATTCCGCCGCCCCGCGCGAGAAGCCCCGGCTGAACGCCGCCCCCGCCGCGCCCACCACCGCCATGCACGGGGCGAAGGCGTGACCGCCGATGCCCCCCTGCCCCGTCGCGTCGGCTGGCTGCTGAACGGCTTCCGCCGGTACGTCCGGCGGTTCCTCCGCAAGCACTTCCACGCCGTTCGGCTGTCCCTCCGGAGTGCGGACCGTCCGACGGACGGCGAACCGCTACTGATCGTGATGAACCACCCGTCGTGGTGGGATCCGATGCTCGGCGCGCTCCTGCTCGACCTGTTCCCGACGCACGACCACTACGCGGCCATCGACGCGGAGATGATCGAGAAGTACGGCATTTTCAAGAAGCTCGGCTTCTTCGGCATCGACACGAACTCCCTCCGCGGCGCGGCCCAATTCCTGAAGACCGGCACCGCCATTCTGTCCGCCCCCGGCCGGGCCGTGTGGGTGACGGCCCAGGGCGAATTCGCCGACGTGCGGCGGCGACCACTCGGATTGAAGCCCGGCGTCGGCCACCTCGCCGCCCGCATGTCCCGCGGGTGGGTGTTGCCCGTCGCCCTGGAGTATTGCTTCTGGAATGAGCGCGCGCCGGAAGCGTTGGTGCGCGTGGGCGATGCACTCCCCATCGCACCCGCGCCCGCGAAACAGTGGAATGACCGGATCGAAGCCGCGCTGAGCCGCACCCTCGACGGCCTGAACGCCGACGCCGTCAGCCGCGACCCGGCACGCTTCCGCGTGCTGCTCGGCGGGAAGACCGGGACAGGCGGGCTGTACGACTTCTTCCGACGGCTCGGCAGTTGGATGCGGTTCAAGCGGTTCGACCCGACACACGACGCAGCGAAGGCGGTGCGGGGATGATGCTGTACGTCTCGGATGGCGTCCTCGCCCAGATTCTCGTCGCCCTCGGCTTCGCCCTTCTACCGTTCCTGATGTACTTCACCAACGTGAAACTGTTCCGGAGACCCGAATCGGTCGGCGGCGACAGCCCGTGCATCTCCGTGCTGATTCCGGCACGGAACGAGGCGGGCGGCATCGCCGCGTGCGTCGAATCGGTGTTGGCCAACCGCGGCGCAGCCCTCGAAGTCATCGTCCTCGATGACGGCTCGGCGGATCGCACCGTCGAGATCGTCCGCGAGATCGGAAGGCGTGATCCGAGGGTTCGCGTCGAATCCGCACCCTCGCTGCCGCCCGGTTGGGCCGGCAAGCAGCACGCCTGCTTCGTGCTTTCCGAACTGGCGAAATACGACACCTTCACCTTCCTCGACGCCGACGTGCGGCTGAGTGACACCGCGTTGTCACGAATGAACGGGTTCCGCCTGACTTCCGGCGCGGCGCTCGTCAGCGGGTTCCCCAGGCAAGAAACCAAGACACTGTTGGAACTCCTCATCGTCCCGCTCATCAACTGGCTGCTGCTGTGCTACCTGCCGGTCGCGCGGATGCGGAAGAGCCTTCAGCCGGGCCTCGGCGCGGGATGCGGGCAGTGGTTCCTCACCACCCGCGAGGCGTACCAAGCGGCCGGCGGGCACGAGGCCGTGAAGGCCTCGTTCCACGACGGCATTCAGCTCCCCCGCGCGTACCGCGCCGCCGGACTGACGACCGATTTCTGTGACGCGACCGCTGACGCCACCTGCCGCATGTACCGCACCGCCGGGCAGGTGTGGAACGGGTTCGCCAAGAACGCCCGCGAAGGCATGGCCGGCAACGTGCGGATTTGGGTCTGGACGCTGCTGCTGGGGTGCGGGCATCTGCTCCCGTTCGTGCTGCTGCCGCACGTCTCCCTGGGCGCGCCGATCACCTTCTTGATACCAGTGGCCTGCGTGCTGAGCGTGGCCCCGCGGCTCGATGCCGCCCGCCGATTCGGCCACTCGCCACTCGTGGCCGTGTTGCATCCGCTCGCCGTTCTCGGTTTACTTGGTATTCAATGGTACGCGGCGGCGCGGGCGTGGCTCGGCAGACCGGTCGGCTGGAAGGGGCGATCCAAACCACTCCCGGAGGTGACGGCATGACTGACCCACTACCCGCCTACGTCATTTTCGGTGCCACCGGCGGCATCGGTTCGGCCGTCTGCCGGCGACTGGCCGTTACCGGCTCGCGGCTGCTCCTCGTGGCACGTGACGGCGACAAACTCGACTCCCTCGCTGGCGAACTCCGGCAGTTGAACTCGACTGGTGAGTATCGGACCTGTACCGCCGACGCGACGAACTCCGCCGAAGTGGATGCGGCGTTCGCTCAGGCGGTACAAACCTTCGGTCCGCTCGACGGGGCGACGAATCTGGTCGGCTCCATCCTGCTGAAATCGGCCCACACCACCACCGACGACGAGTTCGAGCAGACGCTCTCACTCAACACCCGCACGGCGTTCTACGTCCTCCGCGCGGCGGCCAAGGCGATGCTCGGCACCGGCGGTTCCGTCGTCCTCGCGTCCACCGTCGCCACCCGGATCGGGCTGACGAACCACGAGGCGATTGCCGCGGCGAAGGGGGCCGTCAACGGGATGGTGTTGGCCGCCGCCGCCACCTACGCGCCACGGAACATCCGGGTGAATGCCGTCGCACCCGGCTTGGTGGACACGCCGCTGGCCGTGAAGATCACCGGCAGCGAACTCGCTCTGAAGGCGTCCACCGCGATGCACCCGCTCGGCCGCATCGGCCGGCCGGACGACGTGGCCGCCGCCGTCTGCTGGCTGCTCGACCCGGCCACCACCTGGGTCACGGGTCAGATCATCGGCATCGACGGCGGGTTGTCCACCGTCCGGACGAAGTGACACCGCCATGTCAGTGGAAGTCGCGGTTTTGCTGGCGAACGCCGCCGCCACATGGGTCATGTGTGGCGTCATCTGGTTCGTCCAACTCGTCCACTACCCCATGTTCGCGCGGCTCTCACGCGACGCCTTTCGCCCCGCGATGCTCGACCACCAGGCGGGGACGGGTCGCGTGGTCTTTGGCCCGATGCTCGTCGAACTCGTCACCTCGCTCGTCCTGATCGCCCTCCGGCCCGCCTCGGCCCTCGCGTGGGTCGGTGCCGTTCTGGTCGGCGTGTGGGGCTTTAGCACGGTTCTCGTGCAAGTGCCACTTCACAACCGCCTCGCCGAAGGCGGCTTCGATGCCGCCGTCCATCACCGGCTGGTCCGATCGAACTGGGTTCGCACCGCCGCATGGACGGCGCGAACGGTGTTGTGCCTGTGGCTCTTGGCGGGTCGTTAAACGTCCAAATCCTCGGCCGCCGCCTGGTTCGCCTTCTCCATGATGAACGTGTACCGCGCCTCGGCGTCTTTCCCCATCAGCTCGCGGAAGGCGTTGTTGGCGTCGAGTTGCGAGTCCACTTCCACTCGCAGGATGGTGCGATTCTTCGGGTCGAGTGTCGTCTTGAACAGCACCTTGGCGTCCATCTCGCCCAGCCCTTTGAAGCGGGTGATTTCGTACTTCGCGTTGGCCCGCAGGCCGGCGAGAATCTGCTCCTTGTGCTCGTCGTCCTTCGCCCAGAATGTCTCCTTGCCGACGTCCACACGATACAGCGGCGGCTGCGCGATGTACACATGCCCTTTCTTGATTAACTCCGGCATGTGGCGGAAGAAGAAGTCCAACAAGAGAGTACAGATGTGATACCCGTCCGCGTCGGCATCCATGAGCAGGATGATTTTCCCGTACCGCAACCCCTCGTACCGGAACTTGTCGCCCGCCCCGGTGCCGATGGCGGTGGTCAGGTCCGCGATTTCCTGGTTCTGCATCACCCGCAGCGTCGGCAGGTCTTCCCCGTTGAGGATCTTCCCCCGCAGGGGCAACACCGCCTGAATGGCGTTGGTGCGGCCCTGCTTCGCCGACCCGCCGGCCGAGTCCCCCTCGACGACGAACAGTTCCGTCTCGCCGATGTCGGTGGACTTGCAGTCGGCCAACTTCCCCGGCAGACTCAGCCGCCGGCTGCCCGGCGTCTTCCGCTTCACCTCGTCCATCGCCGCGCGGGACGCCTCGCGGGCCTTGGCCGCCAGGATGATCCGTCCGACGATGGCGTCGGCCACGCTGCGGTTGTTGTTCAGCCACGTCTCCAGCGCGGCCCGCACGAACGCATCCACCTTCGGTTCGGTGTCGGTGTTGTTCAGCCGCTGTTTCGTCTGCCCCTCGAACTCCGGGTTCTGCACGAACACCGACACCACGGCGACCACCCCCTCGCGGATGTCGTCGGCGGTGATCTTCAACCCCTTCGCCCCTTTCTTGGCGTCCTCGTGGGTCTCGATGTAGTTGTTGACGGCCTTGCGGATGGCCGATTTCAGGCCGATCTCGTGCGTGCCGCCGTTCGGCGTGCGGATGCCGTTGACGTAGGAGCGGATCGTCTCGTCGGTAGACTCCGTCCACTGGAGCGCGACTTCCATGCGGTCCTCGCCGTCCCGCTTGGCGTGGAACGCCTGCTCCGTGACCGCCGCCTTTTGGCCGTCCGCGACGACTTTCGCCAGGAACTCCGGGATGCCGTTCGGGTGCGACAGGTCGTGCGTCTCGCCGGTACACTCGTTTTTGAACGTGATCGTGAGGCCGGCGTGGATGTAAGACATGTCCTCCAGACGGGTGCGGATGGTGTCGGCGTCAAAGTGCGTCGTCTTGAAAATGCTGTCGTCGGGGACGAAGTGGATGACGGTGCCGTGCCCGCGGAACGGCCCCACCTTCTCCAACTTCCCTTGGGGAATGCCCTTGGAAAACGCCAATTGGTACTCGAACCCGTCGCGGCGGACGGTCGCCACGAGCTTCTTGGAAAGGGCGTTCACCACACTCGCCCCGACCCCGTGCAACCCGCCGCTGAAGAAGTAGTTGGTGTCCTTGTTGTTGAACTTGCCGCCGGCGTGCAACTTGGTCAGCACCAGTTCCAGGCCGGACACCTTGTACTTCGGGTGCATATCCACGGGGATGCCGCGGCCGTTGTCCTGGACGGTAATACTGTCGCCGCCTTTGTGCAAGGTCACGATGATGTGATCCGCGTACCCGTTAAGGTACTCGTCAACGGAGTTATCCACGATCTCCCAGACGAGGTGGTGCAACCCCTTCGTGTCCACCCCGCCGATGTACATCGCCGGCCGCACCCGCACCGGTTCCAGCCCTTCCAACGCGGTCAGTTCGTCGGTGGTGTACTTCGCCGCCTTGCCGTTCGCGATGCTGCTCATGGGGATCGCCTCAATCATCGGTGAACGTTACTGGTAGTACTTCTTGTCGAGAATCGCGCCCGTCGTCGCGTCGATCAGGTAGTGCGGCCCGCCCCCCGCCATGCGGGGTTGGAACAGGAGGTAGCAGACCTTCCAGCCGTCCGGCGTCGGGGTTGCCTCAATTCGGTACAGGCTCAGGTCGCCGTAGGCTTGGATGGCATCCGCCTCGGCGATCGTCACGGCCTGGGCTGCGGAGATCGTTCGTGTTGTGGGGGCAACTAAGGTGGACACGGTTTCTCCTTACTTCGGGTAACCAGGGTTTCCGGCGAGTCCGCCGACCCGGCGCGACGGACCCACGTACACGACTCCCAGTTCGGACACGATGAACCACGGGACTCCCGAATCGTCGGCCCAGTATATGTCGTGTGCGCTCGGGTCCGGGTCATTGCCTTCAGTGATTGGGTTCGGATGCGTGTGGTAAGTTGCCACCAGAAAGGCATCGCGGACGAAGGGTGGT
>JBBRUO010000075.1:0-15068 GCA_038247725.1 Gemmatales bacterium | reverse complement strand
TCGGCTTGCTCCTTCGCCGGTTCACTCAGCAACGCGATTCCTTCGTCCGCCCAGCGGGGCAGCGGCCGGCCGAAGTGCGCCGCCAGGACGCAATGCGCGATCTCGTGAGGCAGTTGAACGCGAAGAATTTGCTCCAAACTTCCGGTCAGTTGCGTCTCCGATGAAAGCAGCGCCGGCGCGGACCTGTCCGGGCCGAAGGTAAAGGTCGTCGCGCCCGTCGTCTGGGTCAGGTCGATCTTCACGACGATCTTCCACTTCTGCTGGAGCGGTGGCAGCGGTTGGACACCCCACCGCTCCGCCACCGTTCGCGCGACGAACTCGGCCTCCCGCTGCACGACGCGATTCACCAACTCGTCGCCACCCGTGACCTCGAACAGCGCGGGAGCTTCAGCCACCGGCTTCGGCGACTCGACGGGCAATTTCACCGCCAGCGGCACCTTCGTCGGCGGGATGGTCGGGACGGCTTGCGGTTTGTCGTCAGCCAACCCGATGCCCAGCGCCGACAGGCCGACGGCGAACACCGCGACACTTGCCGCCAGGGTCTTGCGAACTCCGCTCATGGCAACTCCTTGTGCGAGAATCGCCGGCACCGACGCGACCGCCGCGCCGCCGGCCAGGAAATCGAACACCACCGCCACCGTGTTCGCGGCGAGCGAAAGTGGAACGGCCGTGGCCGTTCCTCCAATGCCGGCCACGAGTCCGCCCGCCACCGCCGGCACCACGCCCCGCCGCTCCAGCCGCTCGCGGAGCAACCGCTTCGCTTCGGCCACCCGCCGGCGAATCGTGCGCTCGCTCTCGCCGAGAGCTTTCGCGGCGTCCGCCTGGGTCTTGTCGTTCACCAGGCATTCGACCGCGACCGCCCGAAGGTTGTCTGGCAGACGGGTGAACTCCTCGTCCAACACGCGGCCGAGGTCGGCGGTTTCGAGCGGCTTGTCGTGCTCTGCTCGCTCCGCGAGCGGTTCTTCAATTCCGTCCTCCGTTCGCATCCGTCGCCGCATCTGCCGCGCGACGCGACCCGCCACTCCGATCAGCCAACTCCCCACGCTCGCGGCTTTCCGCACGCGATCCGCGCGGGTGGCCAGCACCAAGAACGTGGCCTGAAAGGCGTCGTCGGCGCGGGACGCATCGAGCATCCGCCGACAGACGCGGTACACGAGCGGGCCGTGCCGGTGCAGCAACTCGGCGAACGCGGTCTCATCGCGCGCGGCGACGAATCGAGCGAGCAATTCGGCATCGGTGTCGGCGGAAAGCTGGGCCGAACGGAATAAGCGGAGGACGGTCATCCTGACCCCGTGGGAATGCGGTCGTAAGGTAGTGGCGCGAACTCCCCGACACCGGCCAACTTTTTTCGATGCCCGATTCTCTCGAAACCCGCCTGCGGTTGAAAGCCGAGTCGCTCGGCTTCACGCTATTCGGCGTCGCGCCGGCGACGGACGCCGACGGGTTCGACCGCTTCACCCACTGGCTGGACGCCGGGTACGCCGGGACCCTAGACTACCTGCACAAGTACCGCGACCACCGCCGGCACCCCAAGAGCGTGCGGACGTGGGTACGCAGCGTGGTCATGCTCGGGATGGAATATGGGTCTTCGTTTGTTCCCTCCTCCCCTGGCGGGAGGGGGGAGGGGGACTCTTCACACCTCCCCTCAACGAGAGGCGTTTCAAACCGCTTCAGGTGGTGACAACACCGCATCCGTCCATTCACCCCATTCCCCCTCCCCCCTCTCGCCAGGGGAGGGGGGAACAAACGAAGACACGATCCCCCTGAAAGCCAACGTTGCCGCCTATGCGAGAGGCCCCGATTACCACCGGTTCATCTGGGATCGCGTCAACGAGTTGGCCGCGTGGCTGATGGCGGAGGTGCCGGGGTGCCAGGCCCACGGGGTCGCGGACACGGCCCCGATTCTGGAGCGCGACTTCGCCCGCCGCGCCGGCCTCGGGTGGTTCGGCAAGAACACGATGCTCATCAACAAGCACCGGGGCAGCTTCTTCTTCCTGGCCGCGTTCCTCACTGACATCGAACTGACACCGAATCCGCCGCACGACGCCACCCACTGCGGCACCTGCACCGCCTGCCTCGACGCCTGCCCGACGCAAGCGTTCCCCGAACCCGGCGTCCTGGACGCGCGGAAGTGCGTCAGTTACCTGACCATCGAGTTGCGCGGGCCGATCCCGGAGGAGTTGCGGCCCGGCGTCGGCGACTGGCTGTTCGGGTGCGACGTGTGCCAGGACGTGTGCCCGTGGAACCGCCACAGTCGGGTGGGCGACTCTCTCCGAGCGTCGGTGCCGAGAGGCGCTCTCGGAGAGAGCGACCCACCCTATCGAACGGCGTCACACCGGCTCGCATTCCCCACCAACCCCGATCTGCTCGCGCTCGATCCGGCCGAGTTGCTCGGCCTGTCGCCGGCCGACTTCCAGGCGCGGTTCGACGGCACGTCGCTGCTGCGGGCGCGGAGGAGTGGGCTGTTGCGGAACGCGGCCATCGTATTGGGAAACACCGGCGATGCGTCAGCGATCCCGGCACTCGAACGCGCCGCGGAAGATACCGACGAAGTGATCCGCGACGCGGCGACATGGGCGATCAGGCGGATTCGGGAGCGGTGCGGGTGACCCGCCGCCGCACCCACGGGGCGACGGGCAGCGACACCGCCACCACCGCCGTCGCCACGATCACCACCGTCGGGCCGGTCGGCACCGCGCGGCGAGGTTCGCCCAGTTCGCGGCTGAGCCACTCGCCGAACACGCCGGCCGCCGCGCCGAACACCGCCGCCAGCGCCGCCACCCGGCCGAGGCGGTCCGTCCACAGCCTTGCGGCCACCGGCGGGGCCACCAACAGCGCGCTCATCAGCACCACCCCGACCGCCTGCAACCCGACCACCACCGCCGCCACGATGAGCGTCGTCAGCAGCAGGTCCAGTGCCCGCGTCGGGAACCCGAGGCTGGCGGCGAAGTCCGTGTCGAAGCTGAGCAGTTTGAACTCCTTCCAGAATACGACCGCCAGCAGCACGGCCCCGCCGCCGAGCAAGAAGATGGCGTTCAACTGGTCGGCGCGGAGGAACGCGGCCTGCCCGAACAGGTACGTGGACAGGTCCGGCGCGGTGCCGATGGGGAAGACCAGCCGCTCGAGGGCGTTGGCCGGCGGGCGGGCGGCGAGGTCTTGCATGTACGTCATCAGCAGCAGGCCGAGGCCGAAGAACACGGCCAGCGCGCCGGCCAGTGCGGTGTCGAACGGGATGCGGCCGCGGCGGACGATGCCGCCGACGAGGCTCATCGCCAACCAACCGGCCGCGATCGCGCCGACCACCAGTACCGCCGGCGACCGCCCGCCGAACAGGTACGCCAGGGCGATGCCGGGCAGTGCCGCGTGCGAGATGGCGTCGCCCATGAGGCTCTGCCGGCGGACCACCGCAAACGTGCCGAGCGCCCCCGCGACCGCGCCCAGCGCGGCCAGCCCGACGGCCACCGTGCGGGCCGTCGGGTCGTCCCAGCCGAACGAAATGGCGAAGGCGGTGCTCATGGCGGCATGGTATTCGCTACGGAGCGGGTTGCGAGACGAGTCCGTTCGGCTATTTCCCGCCCGCACGGCGGGTTATATCCTTTACCCGGACACCAACAGACGCGCACTCCTACCGGGGGTCAGAAAAATGGCCGATTCCAAGCTCGACCAACTCTGCGTCAACACCATCCGCACGCTGTCCATCGACGCCGTGCAGCAGGCCAACTCGGGCCACCCCGGCGCGCCGATGGCCTTCGCCCCGGTCGCGTACACGCTGTTCCAGAAGCACCTGCGGTACGACCCGGCCGCCCCCTTGTGGCCCAACCGCGACCGGTTCGTTCTCAGCAACGGCCACGCCTCGATGCTGCTGTATTCCACCCTGCACCTGTCCGGAGTGGTGGGCGACGGCGAGCGGAAGCCCGTCACGCTGGACGAGATCAAGAAGTTCCGCCAACTCGACAGCGTGACGCCGGGCCACCCCGAACACCACATGACCAGCGGCGTCGAGACCACCACCGGCCCGCTCGGCCAAGGCATCGGCAACGCCGTCGGCATGGCCCTGGCGTCCAAGTGGGTTCAGGCGACGTACACCCGGCCGGGGTTCGAACACCTGTTCGGGCACCGCGTGTTCGCCATCTGCGGCGACGGCTGCATGATGGAAGGGGTGTCGTCCGAGGCCGCGTCGCTGGCCGGGCACCTGAAGTTGGACAACCTCGTCCTGCTGTACGACGACAACAGCATTACCATCGACGGCCGCACCTCACTGGCGTTCAGCGAAGACGTGGCCATGCGGTTCGCCGCCTACGGGTGGAACGTGCTGGGGGTGGGGGACGCGAACGATCTCGGCTCGATTGACCAGGCGCTGACGGCGGCCGAGCGGGAGGCGGACAAGCCGACCCTCATCCTCGTGAAGTCGAAGATCGGGTACGGGTCGCCGAAGAAGCAGGACACCGAGAACGCCCACGGCGAACCGCTGGGGGCGGACGAGGTGAAGGCGGCGAAGAAGAACTACGGCTGGCCGGAGGACGCCAAATTCCTCGTGCCCGACGGCGTGTACGCCCACTTCCAGGCCGGCATCGGCAAGCGGGGCGCGGACTTGCACGCCAAGTGGGACGCCGGGTTCCAGGAGTATAAGGCGAAGTTCCCGGACCTGGCCGCGCAACTGGAGGCGATGGACCACCGCGACCTGCCCGCCGGGTGGGACGCGGACATCCCCGTCTTCCCGGCCGACGCCAAGGGGATGGCCAGCCGGGATTCGTCCGGCAAGGTGCTCAACGCCATCGCCAAGCGGGTGCCGTGGATGGTCGGCGGGTCGGCGGACCTGGCGAAGTCGAACAAGAGTCGGCTGACGTTCGACGGGGCCGGCGACTTCCAGGCCGCCTCCCCCGCCGGGCGGAACGTCCACTTCGGCGTCCGCGAGCACGGCATGGGTGCCCTCTGCAACGGCATGGCCCTGTCCGGCCTGCGGAGTTACGCCGCCGGGTTCCTCATCTTCTCCGACTACGGCCGGCCGTCGATCCGCCTCGCGTCCATCCTCGAAGTGCCGGTCCTGTACATCTTCACGCACGACAGCATCGGCGTCGGCGAGGACGGGCCGACGCACCAGCCGATCGAGCAGTTGGCGTCCTTGCGGGCCATCCCCGGCATGATCGTCCTCCGCCCCTGCGACGCGAACGAGGTGGCCGAGGCGTACCGCGTCGCCCTGACCGAGAAGCACCACCCGGTCATCCTCGCGCTGAGCCGGCAGAACCTGCCGACGCTCGACCGCACCCAGTACGCCGCCGCCAGTGGCACCGCGAACGGCGGGTACGTCCTGGCCGACGCGGTGGCAGGGGCGACGCCGGACGTGATCCTGGTCGGCACCGGCAGCGAGGTGCAACTGTGCGTGGAGGCGTTCGAGAAGTTGAAGGCCGACGGCGTGAAGGCGCGGGTCGTCAGCCTGCCGTCGGTGAACCTGTTCGAGCGGCAGTCGCCGGAGTACCGCGAGTCGGTGCTGCCGGTGGCGGTGACCAAGCGGGTGTGCGTGGAGATGGGCAGCACGTTCGGCTGGGACCGGTACGCGACGCCGGGCGGGGTCATCATCGGCATGAAAGAGTTCGGCGCGTCCGCCCCGCTGGCGGACTTGCAGAAGCACTTCGGGTTCAGCGCCGACGCCGTGTACAAGACCGCGAAGGGGTTGCTATAACGGGCGACGGCCGCGGGAGGGGCGACGAGTGGCTTCGCACCCTCCCCCGCCGGCGTCACTTCCCCTTCGGGAACTCGGCCGCGCGGATGTTGCGGAACAGCAAGTCGGTGGTCGGGTCGTGCCCTTGCAGCGACAGGTGCCCGGCCGCCAGTCGCAGCCCCTTGCGGGGGTTGTCGTCCTTCGCCCGCGTGTCGGTCCAGGTCGCCACCGGGTAGCCGTTGACGAAGGTGGCGAGGGTCGGCCCGTGCGCGATCAGCGTCATGTGGAACCACTCCCCGTCGTTCGCCACGATTTTGCGTGCCGGTTGCCGGCGGTAGATAGCCCCGCTGCCGCCGTCGCTCGGCTTGGTGCGGTCGCCGTCCTTGAACCCGTTGTGGATCTGCATCTCGTACCCGTTCTGATACTGCCCGTCGATGCAGCGGAAGAAGACGCCGGAGTTCAGGTTCTTGGCGGCCGTCTTGCACTCCAGTTGCAGCACGAAGTCGCCGTACTTCTCGGTCGTCTGCAAGTCGCCGGGGCCGTTCATCAGGTGCAACTCACCGGCCTTCGTCACCTCCCACTTGGACTTCGACCGCTTCTCGTCTTTGAACACGCTCCACCCGGCGAGGTCCTTGCCGTTGAAGATCGGCTTGGTGCCGGTGGGCTTGAACAGCAGCAGCTTGATGCCGCGCGGCTTGGCACCGGCGTTGAGCGTGAGCGGGCCGCCGGGGTGTTCGTCGTCCCCTTCCCCGCCGACCTCGAAGGCCGAGATTTTGCCGGGCGGCAGTGGCACCGCGAACGTGATCGTCACCTTCGCCGGGATGGCCAGCACGCCGTCCTTCACCGCCGCGCCGCCGGTCAACTTCCAGCCGAAGTCGGATTCGCCGTCGAACAGCGCGACCCAGCCGTCGGCGAGCATCTGGGGCGGCAACGGCAGTTTCGGCTCGGCGGCGACGGCGAGCGCGGGCAAGAGTGCGAGAACGGAGGCACGCAGGAACATGGCGACGGGTCCGGTGGTGGGAGGGAAAAGGGGACGACCCGCGACGGCGCGGGCCGGTGCGGTGTCACTTGGCGTCCTCGTCCCACTCGCCCTCGGGCGGGGCGGCGGGGTCGGGCGGAAGCTGCTTCACCTTGTTGTGCTCGTCCACGAACACCACCGTCGGGACGTGTTTCTTCGCCGCCCGGTCTTTCATTTCAGTGAAAGTGGCGATGATGATCAGGTGCCCGGTCTTGATGAGGTGCGCGCCGGCCCCGTTCACCTGAATCACCCCGCTCCCCCGCGCGCCGGGCAGGGCGTAGGTCACCAGCCGCGCCCCGCCGGTCACGTCCCACACGTGGATCTGCTCGTTCGGCAGGATGTCGGCGGCGTCCATCAGGTCGCGGTCGATGCTCAGACTCCCCTCGTAGTGCAGGTTCGAGTCCGTCACCGTGGCCCGGTGGATCTTCGACTTCATCATGGTGCGGCGAAGGGTCATTCGGTGGTCCCGGAGGGATTCGGAGTGAGACGACTATTCTACGGATCACCGCCGGCCGTATCATCCTGACATGAGCCAGCCTCCCGGTTTGGACGAGTTGTGTGCCGCCGCCTTCGCCCCGGTGCGGGGGAAGCGGGTGGGCCTCGTCTCGCACCCGGCGGCGGTGGACTGGCAACTTGTCTCGGCCGCCGAGCGGTTCGCCGACACCGACGCCTGCCATCTGGTGCGGCTATTCGGGCCGGAACACGGGTTCGCCGGCGCGGCGCAGGATTTGGAAGGCGTTGCCGAGGACGACCGCCCGCACCCGCGGTTCGGCGTGCCCGTCGTCAGCCTGTACGGCGACACCGTCGAGAGCCTGAAGCCGACGGCGGCGCACCTCGCCGACCTGGACGTTCTCGTCATCGACATGGTGGACATCGGCAGCCGGTACTACACGTTCCAGGCGACGATGCTGTACTGCCTGGAAGCGGCGGCGGAGATCGGCTTACCGGTGGTCGTGCTGGACCGCGACAACCCCATCGGCCTGACCGACGTGGAAGGCCCGACGGTTCGCCCCGGCTTCGAGAGCTTCGTCGGCGTCCACCCGATTGCCATCCGCCACGGCCTGACGATGGGCGAACTGGCCACGCTGTACAAGGCCGAGCGGGTGCCGGCGGTCGATCTGTCCGTGATCCGGGTGGCGAGTCTGGAGCGCGAGCCGACCGAGTTCTACCTCCCGCCCGCGTGGGTGTCCCCGTCGCCGAACATGCCGAGCCAAACGACGGCCCACCTGTACCCCGGCCTGTGTCTGATCGAGGGCACGAACCTGAGCGAGGGGCGCGGCACCTGCCGGCCGTTCGAACTCGTGGGGCACCCGAAACTCGACCCGTGGCAGGCGGCGAAAGCCCTGAACGACGAAGCGATTCCCGGCATTCGTTTCCTGCCGGCCACGTTCACCCCGAAGTCCCAGAAGCACGCGAACGAACTCTGCGGCGGGGTGCAACTGGTGGTGACGGATTCCGACGACTTCAAGCCCGTCCGCACCGGGCTGGCGTTAATCGCGGTGCTACGGCAGTTGCTCGGTGAACACTTCCACTGGCGAACGGAGACCTACGAGTTCGTGTCGCACGTCCCGGCCATCGACCTGCTGTTCGGCAGCGACCGCGAGCGACTGGCCGTCGAAGCCGGGGTGCCGTGGCGGGAGATCGCCGTAGCGTGGGAGTTGGAGGAAGCCGACTTCCGCCGCCGGCGGGAGGCTGCGTTCTTGTACCGGTGAGCGGAAAACTCGATCCGTCGGTTGCACGCGCTTGGCCCGTTCCTATCCTTCCCGTACCGTTCTTACCCCACCGAGGGTTCGCCGTGCCGGTGATCGAAACGCAAGGCCTCCGCAAGGACTACGGCGGCATCGAAGCGCTCAAGGGCGTGTCGCTGGCCGTCGAGCCGGGGCAAATCTACGGCCTGCTCGGCCAGAACGGGGCGGGCAAATCCACCCTCGTCAAAATCCTCTTGGGCATCGTCCGCAAGACGGACGGCGACGCCTACCTGCTCGGCGAGTCGGTCGGCACCGCCGACGTCCGCAAGCGGGTCGGATTCCTGCCGGAAGACCACGCCTTCCCCGGCTACCACACCGCCCGCACCGTCCTCGACTTCTACGGCCGGCTGTACGGCATGAGCAAGGACGACCGCCGCACCCGCATCAACGAGGCGCTGGACATCGTCGGCCTGAAGAAGCGAATGGACACCAAGATCAAGTCGTACTCGAAGGGGATGAAGCAGCGGCTGGGCATCGCCCAGTCGTTCTTCCACGACCCGGAAGTGATCTTCCTGGACGAGCCGACCGACGGGGTGGACCCGGTCGGCCGCAAGGACATCCGCGAGCTGCTGGTGCAACTGAAAGGCGAGGGGCGGACCGTCTTCGTCAACTCGCACCTGCTCGGCGAGGTCGAGATGATCTCCGACCGGGTGGCCATCATGCACCAGGGCGAGGTGGTGCGGCAGGGGACGGTGGCCGACCTCACCCGGCAGGCGGACAAGTTCGCCATCCGCTTGGCCGACGGCGACGAGTTCCCGGCGGACGAGTTGCGGCAGCGGGGGTACACGGTGACGACGGACGGCGAGACGGTCGAGGTGGAACTGACCGACGGCCGCACCATCGACCCGGTGCTCGACCTGCTCAGCGCCAAGCGGCTGCGGCTGCGGCACCTGCTGGAAATGAAGCAGACCCTGGAAGACGTGTTCGTGAAACTGATCGACTCGACCGAGCCGCGGGCGAAGCGGGCCGTCCGCGCCGCCCGCCCGGCCCGCGCGCGGAGGGATGACTGATGAAATTCCTGGCCTTCCTCCGCGACTCGTTCCGCGAGGCCGTGGACGGGTTCGTCATCTACGTCATGCTCGGCCTGTCCGCGCTGGTCGTCGTGTTGGCCGCCAGCATCTCGTTCACCCCGCTGGAACCGGACAAGGCGTTCGCGGAGATCGCCAAGAAGTTCCCGCAGGCGTTCCAGAACCGCGGCGCGGACAACCAGCCGGTCGGCGTCCGCATCGGCACCGGCCTGACCACCCAGTACATCGGCCTGCCGTGCGAGTACACCGTCGCCGAAGTGCAGCGGATGGACGCCGGGGGCGGCGGGAACGGGACCTACAAGTTTCGGCTGACCGCCAAGCCGGGCAAACTCCAGCGGCCGCGCGGGCCGGGTGGCCCGATGGCGGACGGGGCGGTCATCCAGTCCAACATCGACTGGTTCCGCATGACCGTCGCGGCGTGGGCGCAACAGCCGCCGAAGGAAGAAACCGGCGAGATCGACATGGCCACCGGCGAGTTGCTCGGCATCAGCAGCGAGTTGATGGGCGGCCCCAAAGGCGGTAAAAGCAAGGGGAAAGCCGCCAAGAAGGGCGACGAACCGGACGGCGACACACCGCCGACCCGCACCCTGAAGGTGGCCGCACCGCTGGTGACGCCGGCCGAGATCACGGGCGTGACAGACGACGCCATGACCGATTTCGTCAAGAACCAGTTCGCACTTCACGCCGGGCTGGACGAGGTGACGGTGAAGCGGTTGGACGGCGTCACCGAGCCGCAGTACCTGTTCGACGTGGAGGTGAAGGGGGGCAGCACGGCCCGCGGGTGGCCGTACACCACCAAGGCCCTGTTCGGCGCGTTCACCCTGTCCGACGGCACCCTCGCCGACGGCCTGCTGCTGGTGCAGGACAACCTGGTGAACGGCATCGGGGCGGTCGTCACCCTGCTGGTGACGATCATCCTCACCGCCTTTTTCATCCCGAACCTGATGCGGAAAGGGTCGCTCGATTTGATCCTCGCCAAGCCGGTCGGCCGCGGCGAGTTGCTGGTGTACAAGTACATCGGCGGGCTGACGTTCATGTTCCTGGTGTCGTCCCTCGCCGTCGGCGGGGTGTGGCTGGTGACGAGCGTGCGGTCGGGGTACTGGAACCCGGTGTTCCTCCTCAGCATCCCCATGCTGACGTTCAGCTTCGCCATCCTGTACGCCTTCTCGGCGCTGCTCGGCGTCCTCACCCGCAACGCCATCGTCGCCATCCTGCTCACCATCCTGTTCATGTTCCTGCTGTGGGCCGTGGGCACCGGGAAGACGCTGCTGGACGTGTACCGCTCCGCCCCGGTGCGTGAGGACAGTGCGCCGCAGTGGCTCGAATACACGGTGGACGGGGCGAACGCGGTCCTGCCCCGGTACAAGGACTTGGACAAGTTGATGTCGCGGACGCTGGCCGACGGGGTGTCCACGCCGGCCGAGTTGAAGGCCCGTGACCGCCTCGACCTGCCGTCGTGGGGGTCGGCCATCGGCGTGTCGATGGCCTTCATCGCGCTCATGTTGTTGCTGGCGTACTGGCGGTTCGCCACCCGCGACGGGTGAGCGGCGGTGGGGGTTCACCGGGGGGCGGTGACGGTGAAGTCGCGGAACTCGGCGGCAAACTCGCCGCCGGTGTGGGCCACGAACAGGCCCACCTTCGCCGTCTTGTCGAGGGCCATCTCGAACGAGTCGATGTCTGTCCACCCCTTGCCGACGGCCGCCACCGACGCCGTGACCGTCGTACCCACCCGCGCCACCTTCAGCGCCACCTCGTCCGCCGCGAACGCCGCGTTCGCGTCTTCCTTGGTGTTCACCTGGTTCCCGCCCACCGAGTACCGCAGCCACCCCCGGCGGACGGCGTCGGAGCGGTTCCCGGTCAGGTACAGCGAGTGGTCGAGCGTGGTCGTGTCGTCCTTCATCACCAGCAGCCCGGCCACGCCCGTTACCGCCCCCGCTTCCGGCAGGTCCACCGCCCGCACCGCGACCGTGACGACGAAATCCCCTTTCACCTCGCGGGTGACGAACGGCACCTTCATGCCGTCCGGGCCGGCGTGCCAGACGTGATCCGACCCGCCGCCGACCAGTCGCAGGTGGGTGCCGTGTAACTCGGCCTTACAGGTGTCATCCGGCAGGGTCGGCTGGCCGAACAGGCGGACCAGTTTCTGGGCCGGCGTCTCCTTGATCCGCGGCACCGGGGCGGCGGACGCGGCGAACGGCAACAGCGAGACGGCGACGGCGACGGCGAGGAACCCGCGAGACATGGCCGGCACTCCGGAAGACGGGGCGAATCCTTCGCCGCATTCTACCCGTGGCCGCCGCCAGCACGGCACGAAAAGGCCGTCAGACGGGGAGACCGGCTTCGAGGAAGTACACCATCCGCCACAGTCGATCCGTTTCGCCGCGCTCGACGACCTCAACGGGCTTCAGACCCCCGAAGGCATCGTTCGGCGTCTGGAACCAGCCTGGCAGCGCATCCGCCGCGACGAGTTCGGCGAGGGACTTGAACAGCCGACGCACTTCGAGCAACCGCCGCTTGGCGGGCTCGCTGATTGGCGACCCGGCTTCCCAACTCACCACCGCCCGCTCGGAGAAACCCGTGATCCGCGCGAAGTCCTTCGCCGTCAGTTTCAACTCCTTCCGGAGTCGGGACAACACGGGGTCGGCCGTCGGAGCCGTCGAGGACGGTCCCGGCAACGCTTTCGTTTTAGCAGGTGTTTTCGCGGCCATAACCACCCTCCCTGCTGGAACATTACGCCGTCCCCCGCATCTTGGCAAGTAGAATCGCGTGCAGATGTGCGGGTAGTTATGGGCGTCGCGGGAGCGGAAGTTTCTCCCGGTTGACGGGCTTCAGGTAGGAATTCGGGGGGTCGAGGTTGCCGGGGAAGACGACCACATTCGTTTCCCCACGCTTCGTCGCCGACGGAACGAGCAAGCCGTCGAACTCCAATTCAAAGGCGATGCGGCCGACGACCTGGGTGAGGGATTCACTCCCGGCGTCTTGCGCGGCCCGCCAGTCGTTCTGAATCAGGTCGAGAAGTTTGAGGTGAAGACTGCGGCGAAGCGCGGCGGTGGTGAGATCCAACGTCTTCGTCAGCCGAACCTCCGCCCCGGCGACCACGAACGGTGTGAGTTCGGCGGCCTGCAACCCATAGTGCGCGAACTGCCCCAAGAATTCACTCACGGCCGTATCGACGCCGATGCTCAGGTACACCGTGCGAAACGAACCGATCGGATTCCACCGGCCGCCCGCCCGTTTGCTCCCTTCGCCGGTGAGGAGGTCGTCCCGGTTGGCGTACCGCTCCGCCGTGGCTCGAAACGCAACCCTGGACCACGGGACGGCATTCGTGAACAATGGCCGAAACCGTTCGGTCAGTTCCAGTGCGCGTGGGTGCGGGGTCATGTGGGAGTGTCCGTGCGGGCGGATGGAGGGTTGCATTGGAAAAGCGATAGAAGCGATCACCTGCGAGTAGTTGCCGCCACCTCTGACTTGGTGCCCAGCGAACCTTGACTGTTTTGGGCAGATCATTCGTTGCTCTTCCCGTGGGCGTTTGGCATCGTGGCCCCGATCTCCTTCGCTCGACGAACGAACGCCGACCACCACTCTTCAGGGACAGAGTCGGCCGCGTGGTGCTGCGCGCACACAGCCAGCGGGTTGAGCAACAAGACGTGTCCAACTTCCTTGTTGCCGTCTTTCTTGACACGCACGAATTCAAACCCGACCAGGTGAGTAATGTGTTCTCGCCACGTCCGCACCGCACGGGTACTCGCATAGCCAGACGAGTACGCGAAATCGTTCTCGTCGGTCACAGTGATGATGCCTTGCCCCCAGTCACGACACCAGAGATCGAGGTAGGCCGCCGTGGGGTCACCTGAAATGTTCTTCTTTTTGCACAGGAGTCGAATCAAGTGATTCACGAGCGGGAGCAATCTTGAAACGGTAGCGAATCCAACCGTCTTCTCAGAATCGGTCGGATCCCAGATCTCCTGACCCGATCCCGGCCACAATTGTTCTCGAAGGCCTTCTCGTTTTACATCTTGTTTGTTTTTGTTTCGCACGCTGTCCTCCTGGAACTGAGTCGTAGCCAGCCAATGGAATAATAGCTATAACTTGCTTTCCGGGCAACGACTTGCGAATGACAATCTCAAAATGATTGCCTGGCACCAAGAAAGGAAGTGAAAATCGAATCGGCGAAAAATCGCTATTTGCCTACCGAGGTGCGCGAAAAATCGCCATTTGAAGTATTACCCATCAAACACTTGTGTCAGCTGTGGTGCTCCCACTTCACCCGTGCTTCCACGTTTCGACGTGACTCCACCGTTTCCCCGTGTCCCAGGGCCGCTCGAACGAATGTTCACTTTCAACGTTGGGAGTACACGGCTTGCTATTTGACAACCTTGACGTGATTTGGCTCCTCACCGCTTGTTCGCTTGTAGAAGCTGCCGACCGTGCCCTTCTTCAGAAGCCGCCATTCGGTGGGGCGGGTGCGGTAGTACTCGTCGAAGCCGGTGTCGTGGCGAGTGAGGGCGTAATCCCACTGGGGGTATCGCGCCTGCCACGCGGCCATCGCTTCGGCGGTGCCGTCCTCGTCCGCTAGCACGAACTCGACCAGCCAGTCGTCGCCGAACACCTCGCACCGGTCGTCCACGAACACCCGGTAGTTCGGCGCGTAGAAGATGAAGAAGCCGCCGTCGGAGTAGCCGTTGAACACGTTCACCGTCTCGCCCGGCGACTTCGGCTCGTGTTCGCGGATGACATCCAGCAGGTCGAACGGCCACGCCTTCGCGTCGAACTTCGCGGACCCGTATCCGACGCCGGGGACTTCCACCTGCTTCGCCTGAAGGGTCCACGACACCGCCACGGCGACGACCGCGGCGAGGAGGATGCCGACCACCGATCCGCGGTCGGGCTTCGTCGGCGGGACGTAGGCGTCCGGGCGGTGAGTGACGAGCCACGCCGCCCAGCGGGTGTGCGGCCACATATCGATGAGAGCCACCGTCGCCACCACCGCGAACAGCGACCCGTGCCGCACTCGCAGGAACGCCTGCGCCAGCCAGAACAGCGGCACCAGCCACGCCACGCGGACGCCGGTTTTTAACGTCCCGCCCAGCGCGAATAAGTATATACATCCCAACGCCAGCATCGGCCAGTTGCGGCGGTCGGTGAGTTCCATCCGCGCGTGTTCTTGAATCAGGTCCGGCAGGTGCGGCATGTTCATAATGAGCATCCACGTCTTCGCCAGGTCCGTCCCGTAGGGCGTGGCGAACGCGGTCAGGCCGCAGCAAACGCCGACGATTCCCAGGCCGAGCGCCGCGCGGAGTCCGGTGATCGGCGAGTGTTTGCCGGCCGCCGCCCAGACCGCCCAGCCGATGCCGGCGAGGCCCATCGTCGTTAATCCGCCCAGCATCCCGCCGTGGAAGTTCGTCCAAACCGCATACAGCGGGATTAATATTGCCAATTGCCGCAACCCGATCTTTCCCGCGTCATACATGCAGATGGCGTACATGGTCACGGCCATGCTGACGGTGCTAAACAGCAGCGGCCGGGCGTGGAAGTGCGACGCGGCGGCGGCCAGGGCCAGCATCACCACGGCGACGCCGAAGACCGGGTGTAACCCGGTGCGGAGCGTCCGGGTG
>JBBRUO010000074.1:0-15238 GCA_038247725.1 Gemmatales bacterium | reverse complement strand
TCTCCTTCAGGTATTCCAGGCAAATGCGGATGTTGTTCGGGTTCAAAATGCCCTGCCCGGACCCGATGGGGCTGCCGGCCGGCATCACACTCGCCGCGCCCGCGTCCTTCAGCCGCTTCGCCAGCACCGGGTCATCCGACGTGTAGACCAGCACGCAGAACCCTTCCTTCACCAGCGTTTCGGTGGCCTTCAGCGTGTCCACCGGGTCGGGCAACAGGGTCCGCTTGTCGGCCAGGCACTCCAGTTTCACCCAGTTCGCGCCGGGGTTCTCGTACCCCTTCAGCAACTCGCGGGCGAGGCGGGCGTGGCGGATCGCGTCCTCGGCGCTGAAGCACCCGGCCGTGTTCGGCAGCACCGTGATGCGGCTGAGGTCGAGGTGGTCGAGGATGTTCTTGCCGTCGGGCGTGATGAGCCGTTCGCGGCGAACGGCGACGGTCGTCACCTCGCACCCGCTGGCGTCCATGCACTCGGCCATCAGTTCCATGCTGGCGTATTTGCCGGTGCCGGTGAACAGCCGGGATTTGAAGACGAACGGGCCGACGCGGAGGGGGGCGTCCATCGGCGGATCGAGGGTGACGGTCATTGCGGACAACTCAAGGGGAGAGACGACGGTCCAACTCACCCGCCGCCGACGGGGCCGACGATCTCCACCCGGTCGCCGTCCCGCAGCGGGCGGGCGGCGTGCTCCTCACGCGGGGCGACCTCGCCGTTGACTTCCACCGCCACCCGCTTCGGGTCGGTGTGAAGCAACTTCAGCAGGTCGGCGACGGACAGCGGGTCCGGGTACTCGTGCGGATCGGCGTTGACGGTGATGCGCGGCATATGGTCAGCATACCGGTGACGACGGGAAGCACAAAGGCGGTGTCGTGCGAGCCGCGAGGGAGTGGTTGTCGGTTCTCCGCCCGACGGGCTGAAGACCGCCTGACCCGTGCTTGGATCGGACTGATTTCGGGTGTTCGGGTCCGGGGCTTCCGTCGGGGTCGGAATCGCGGTACAAATGGAAGGGTTCGCACCCGCCCCGCACCCGCCGAGGTCGCGCCATGTCCGTCGTCCGCTGGCCGGCCGCGCTGCTGTTCGCCGTCACGGCGGCCGTTGCCGCGCCGATCCCCAAAGAACTCAAGGCGAACAAGGGAGCCTATTTCCCGACGGCCGTCGGCACCCGGTGGGAGTACGTCCGCGAGGGCACCGACGCCGTCGATCACACCCGCGAGGTGGCCGCCGAGGACGCGGACACGGACGGCACCCGCACCGTCGAGTTCCGCTGGACGAGCGTGGGCGGGCAGTACACGAAGTCGTCCGTTTACCGCGTCAACACGAGCTCCGTCCGCCGCACCGGCTGGACCCGGACGCAGCCGTTCGAGGTGCCGTGCCTGATGTGGGACGCGGCCGCCAAGGCCGGTGCCACGTGGACGGCGGGCATCGTCGGTCCGAAGGAGAAGACCCAGTTCACCGCCACCCGCGGGGCCGCGGAAATGGTGACGACGCCGGCCGGCAAATTCGAGGCCGTCCCGGTGGCCATTCAAGCGGGGGCGGACGCGAAGAACACGAACACCTACTGGTACGCCGCCGGCGTCGGCATGGTGAAGTGGAAGAGCGGCTCGCGGACCGTCGTCCTGTCCAAGTTCACCCCCGCGAAGGAGACGAAAAAGTGATCTCGGATTTTCCGTGGTGCGTTTCGCCGCCGCTTCACGCATGAACCCTTGACACCCAACTCCGAGGGCCGGGTCATGACCGACGAAACGCTCTTCTCCGACGCCCTGGCCATTCCCGACCCGGCCGGCCGCGCCGCGTTCCTGGAACGCGCTTGCCCGGACCCCGCTCAGCGGCAGCGGGTGGCCGAATTGCTCGCGGCCGTCGGCGGGACGAACCCCCTCGACCGACCGCCCGTGGACCTCGGCCGCACCGGGGCCTACGAACCCGGCACAGTGGAGGCCGAGCCGACGGCCGCCGTGGGCGACCGCGTCG
Source organism: Gemmatales bacterium (assembly GCA_038247725.1). Lineage (GTDB taxonomy): Bacteria > Planctomycetota > Planctomycetia > Gemmatales > Gemmataceae > JALHQU01. The sequence goes on along the minus strand of JBBRUO010000074.1, from coordinate 13,273 downwards.
GCCCGTACAAACTGTTGGAGAAGATCGGCGAAGGCGGCATGGGTGAGGTCTGGGTGGCGGACCAACTCGAACCGATCAAGCGCCGCGTGGCCGTCAAGCTCATCAAGCCGGGCATGGATTCGCGGAGCGTGCTGGGCCGGTTTGAAGCGGAACGCCAAGCCCTCGCCGTGATGGATCACCCGAACATCGCCAAAGTTCTCGATGCCGGCACCACTTCCGATGGCAGGCCGTACTTCGTGATGGAACTGGTGAAGGGCACGCCGATCACCGAGTTCTGCGACGCCCGCAAGCTGACGCCGAAGCAGCGACTCGAACTGTTCATCCCCGTGTGTCAGGCGATCCAGCACGCGCACATGAAGGGGATCATCCATCGCGACATCAAGCCGAGTAACGTGCTGGTCGCCCTGCACGATGAAACGCCGGTGCCGAAGGTGATCGACTTTGGGGTGGCGAAGGCGGTCGGCCAACAACTCACCGAGAAGACCATCTACACCGGGTTCGGGGCACTCGTCGGCACGCCAGCGTACATGGCCCCGGAGCAAGCCAACTTCAACCAACTGGACGTGGACACGCGAGCCGACGTGTACGCCCTCGGCGTGCTGTTGTACGAACTGCTCGCCGGCAGCCCACCCATCGAGAAGGAGAGGTTGAAGTTGGCGGCGCTGGACGAAGTGCTGCGGATCGTCCGGGACGAAGAACCGCCGCGACCGAGCGCGCGCCTCAGCACCTCGCAGGCGAAGGCCAGCATCGCGGCCACGCGGCAGTCCGACCCGGCGAAGCTGTCGGCGCTGATGAAGGGCGAGATCGACTGGATCGTGATGAAGGCCCTCGAAAAGGACCGCACCCGCCGGTACGAGACGGCCAACGGCTTCGCCAAGGACATTCAGCGATACCTCGCCGGCGACGCGGTGGAAGCCTGCCCGCCGACTTTGGGGTATCGGCTGCGGAAGGCGTACCGGCGGAACAAGACGGCCGTGCGGGTAGCGACGGCGTTTGTCTGCCTGTGCCTCGGGGCGGTCGCGATGGGGGCATATTTGGCGATCCGCGCGACGAATGCCGAGCGGGCGGCGGAGGAACGCCGCGACGATGCCGTGAAGGCGCAATTTGCGGAAGCGGAGCAGCGGGAGAAAGCGGAACGGAGCGCAGTTGCCGCCTTCGCGGCGCGTGCGGTGGCTGAAGCAGAGCGCGTCAAGGCGAACGCGGCTCGCGATCAAGCGCTCGACGCCTTCGACGCTATGACCTCGGATCTAACCCACGGGTCGCTGACTAGCCAGCCGACCATCACCCCAGAGCAGCGCAAGTTCCTAACGGAGATTTTGGCCGTGTACCGGCAGCTGGCGCAGGAGCGGGGCACGGACGAGCGGTCCCGCCACCGGGTCGCCCAGGCCGCCGGCCGGCTCGCGTATATCGAGATCAACCTCGGCCAGACGGACCGCGCCGCGGCCGCCATCCGCCAAGCTCGCGACGCCTACGCCGGCCTCGCGGCCGACTTCCCGAAGGTGCCTGGATACCGCTCGAACCTGATCCGCTGTCACGGGAACGTCGGCAAACTGCTGCTCGACGCGGGCAAGGTGGCCGAGGCGGAGATCGAGTACCGGGCCGGGCTGGCGGTGGCCGTCCGGATGGCGGGCAACTTCCCAAACGACGGCGGCGCAGTGCAGTCGGCGGCGTTCGCCCGCAAGCAGTTGGGGGACATCCACGCTCACCTCGGCCGTACCGCCGAGGCCGAGGCCGAGTACCGGGCTGCCCTTGCCGCTCAGGAGAAGTTCGCCGACGCCGAGGACGCACTCCCACAATACCGGCACGATTTGGCCTACACTCGTACGGCGCTTGCCGCCGCCTACGCGACGGTCGGCCGGCACGTCGAAGCCGAGGCCGAATACCGCCGAGCGATCACCACCATCGAAGAGTTAGTGGAGGAGTTGCCAGAAGACCCGCGCTACCGCATACACCTCGCGGAAATGCAGTTCAATCTGGCCTCGACCCTGGCCGCGCGTGGCCGGTTTGCGGACGCGGATCGGCATTCCGGGGAAGCCGTCGGCCTCCTGCAACCAATTGTCGCCCGCTTCCCCGGCTCACCGAGGCCGCGCTTGGCCCTGTGTGCCACCCGCGCCGGCCGGAGCAAGTGGCTCGCGGTACTCGGCAAGACGACGGCCGCCGAAGCCGAGTGCCGCGCCGGGTTAGACATGCTCCGGGAACTCGTCCGGGAAGGGCGGACGACCGACGAGTACCGCTCCCAACTGGCGCGGGCGCACGCCGATATGGGCGGGTTGTACGCCGACACCGGCCGCCCAGGCGAGGCGATCCTTGAATGGGAGGCGGCCCTGGCCATTCAAGAGCAGCTCGCCGACAACCGCGCGGACGGCCCGCAGTTCCGCGAGGACGCCGCCGGCACCCGCCTGAACCTGGGCGTCGATCTCCGGCGGGTCGGCCGCTGGCCGGATGCCGAGAAAGAGATGAAAGTGGCCCTCGCCGTTTACGAGGATTTGGCCAAGCGTTTTCCGGCAATCCCGTCGTACCGCCGGGGGGTGATCGGCGGTCACGGCAGCCTCGGCGAGTTGTACGAGGCGCGGGGCAAGTTTGCGGAAGCCGAAGCGAAATACCGCACCGCCTTAGATGGGCAAATCGCACTCGCCCGCGAGTTCCCCGCCGTGCCCAGCTACCGGGCAGACCGCGCGAAAGCGCACGACACGCTCGGCAACCTGCTGACGAAAGTGGACCGGTTCGCCGACGCCATCCGCGAACTTCGCGCGGCCATCGCCTTGAAGGCGGAGTTGGCGGATGCCAGCCCGGACAGCCACGACCTGCGGAACGAGTTGTGCCGGACGCGGTCCAACCTCGCCATCGCGCTAGACAAGTCGGGCAAGACAGCGGACGGCTTGGAGGAAGCGCTGGCGGTACTGGCGATCCAGAAGGGCTTGGCGAAGGACGTTCCCGATGTGCCCGAATACCGCTGCAGTCTCGGCATCAGTCACTTGAACCTGACTCAGAAGTACCGCACGCTCGGCCGCCCAGCGAACGCTGATACCCAGAGCCGCGCCTCCCTCGCCGTCTTCGACCGGTTGACCGACGACTTCCCCCGCGTGGCCGACTACCGGCACCTACTCGGCCGGGCGCATCGCGAGCGGGCGCTGCTCCTCGAAACGTTCGCCGGCCCTGACGAAGCTATCCTGGAATACCGCAAGTTGATCGCGATTGGCCGCGCTCTGGTGGTCGACTTTCCGACGCAACCGGAGTATCGCCGCGACTTGTCCGGCGCGCTGAACGAACTCGGCATGATGCACCGCGCCATCGGCCAACCGGTGGACGCGGAGGCCGTCATCCGCGCCGCTCTAAACGTGCTGAAGAACTTGGTCCGCGACTTCCCGACCGTAGCCCGGTATCAGGGCGAACTAGCCGGACAGCACAACAACCTCGGCATCGCTCTGGACGCCCTCCAAAAGTGGGCCGACAGCGATGCGGAGTACCGCGTGGCGCTCGCCATCTGCGAACAGGTGCTCGCCGCCGACCCCACGAACGAGACGTGCCTCGTCTGCCTAGGGAACGCCCGCTCGAACCTCGGCAATGTCACCCAGAACCGGGGGGACGCGGCCGGCAGCTTAGAGTGGTACGCCAAGGCGATCTCCACCCTCACCCCCCTCGCGGCGAAGAAGAACGCCGCCCCGCACCAAGTCGGGCAGTTCCTGCGGAACGCGCATTGGGGCCGGGCGCGGGCACTGCGTGCCGTCGGCAAACTCGCCGAAACGCTTCCCGATTGGGATCGCGCGGTCGAACTCACCTCACCGAACGCACGGCGACAGTTCGGCCTCCTCCGGGCGGTAGCAAAGTGCCGCGCCGGCCGGGTCGCCGAAGGAGTCGCCGAGGCCGAGGAGTTGATGAAACTCCAAGATTGGGAAGCGCTGGGGTGGTACGATTTCGCCTGCCTGTTCGGACTGGCCGCCGGCACGGATCAAGCGAAGAAGGCCGAGTACGCCGACCGCGCGATGGGCCTGCTCCGGAAGGCCATCGCGGGCGGGTACACTGCGTCCGGCCACGCGGCGGTGTCCCACCTGAAGCATGACCCGGACCTCGCCCCCCTCCGCGACCGCGACGATTACAAGAAGTTGCTCTCTGAGTTGGAAGCGAAACACCCGCCCGAAGCCGCACCACCACCGCGGCCAACCGAATGACCCCCGTCACGCGACTCCTGGCGGCGGCGAACTCCGGCGACCGACAGGCGGCGGCGGAGCTGCTGCCGGTGGTGTACGCCGAGTTGCGGCAGCTCGCGGCGGCGAAGCTGGCCCGCGAACAGGCAGGGCATTCGCTCAACGCCACGGCACTGGTTCACGAAGCGTACTTGAAGCTCGTCGGGGATCAACAGTTCGACGGCCGCGGGCACTTCTTCGCGGCGGCGGCCGAGGCCATGCGGCGGATTCTGGTCGATCAGGCACGGGCGCGGAAGGCCCTCAAACGCGGCGGCGGGGCCGAGCGCGAAGCGGTCCAACCCGACCACATCGTCGCACCCACACCCGATGACGAACTGCTGGCGTTGAACGAATTGTTAGACCGGTTGGCAGCGGAATATCCGGATCACGCGGCGCTGGTGAAACTGCGGTATTTCGCCGGATTGAGTGCCGACGAAGCCGCGTCCGCGCTCGGCATTTCCCCCAGCACCGCCGACCGCCGGTGGACATTCGCACGGGCCTGGCTGAAGCGGTCCTGGCTCGGGTGAGTCGCAGTTTTCAGCCACGACCGCACCGGGGTCGAGCTCCGCCCTTAAACGGACTTGTCTATCTAATTTGGCGTGCCACTCGCGGGCAAAATAAAGGGAACCGAAATGCCGGGGTCGCGTCTGAGTAATAGACTGACAGTTGCCGATGCGTAGGCTCGGCCCCTGCCATTACTACGAATCACACTCACCAGTTGTGTCGATATCCGGTCACCACGCCCGGTCGCCGCACCCCAAACATCGGAGCGTCCCATGAGCCTGTTCGGAACTACCGACCGTCGCCACTTCTTCAAACACGCGGCCGGGGCTGCTGCCGTCGGCGTGCCAGGCGTGTCCTTCCTGTCACAGTTGTCGGCGCAAGCCGCCGAGATGAAGAAGAAGAACAAGAGCCTGATCATCCTGTGGATGGGCGGCGGGCCGACGACGATCGACCTGTGGGACATGAAGCCGGACAGCAGCAACGGCGGCGAACACAAGCCGAAGGCGACCGCCGCCAGCGGGGTGCAGATCACCGAGCACCTGCCGAAGGTGGCCGCGCAGTTCAAGAACCTGTCGATCATCCGCTCCCTGACCACCAGCGAAGGCGACCACCAGCGGGGGTCGTACCTGATGGGCACCGGCCGCTCGCCGAACCCGCTGTCCGACTTCCCGCACATCGGGGCGGTGCTGGGCAACCAGTACTCGCTCGACGCCGAAGCGATGAAGAACATGGACCTGCCCATGTTCATGACGCTCGGCGGCGGGCTGCCGGGCGGGGCCGGCCCCGGCTTCCTCGGCATGAAGTTCGCCCCGTTCTCCGTCCAGAACCCCGGCACCGCGCCGGAGAACGTCGAACCGCCGGCCGGGGCGAAGGAGTCCATGGCCCGCCGCGCCGTCCTGTTCGACGCCCTCGAAGGGACCTCGGGTCAGCCCGGCCTCGGCCTCAAGACGAACGTCCCCGCCGACGCCGCCCAGGCCCACAAGGACGTGTACAAGAAGGCCCTCGAACTGGTGGTGAGCAGCCGCAAGGAGGTGTTCACCTTCAGCACCGCCGAACAGGCCGACCTGCGGGACCGTTACGGCAACGACGGGTTCGGCCGCGGCTGCCTGCTGGCCAAGAAGTTGGTCGAGGCCGGCGTCGCCTGCGTCCAGGTCAGCCTCGGCGGGTGGGACATGCACAACAACATCTTCGCCACCCTGTCCGGCCAGCGGCTGCCGAACCTGGACCGCGGCATGGGCAGCCTGGTCGAGGACCTGGCCAAGACCGGCAAGCTCAAGGACACCGTCATCGTGTGGATGGGCGAGTTCGGCCGCACCCCGCGGATCAACCAGAACGGCGGCCGCGACCACTTCCCCCGCGCCTGGAGCGTGGTGGTGGGCGGCGGCAACATCAAGGGCGGCGTCGCCCACGGCAGTACCAACGCCGACGGCACCGCCCCGCAGGACAACCCGGTGAAGATCGGCGACCTGTACGCCACCCTGTACTCCGGCCTCGGCCTCGACCCGACCACGCAGGTCCGCGACAACCTGGGCCGCCCGACCGCCATCGCCGGCGACAAGGCCACCCCCATCAAAGACCTCGTCGGCTAACCCCGACCCTCGAATCGCCCGACCCCAGCCCACCCCGACACGTCTCCGTCGGGGTGGGTTTTTTCGTGGCCGGGCGGTCGCGGCGGTTCACCGTACACTGCCTTCCTCGGAATTGTCCCACTCACCCCGAACGAGGGTCTCGCCGTGCCCCCCGAACCGCCGAAGGCGAGCGTGATCGTGTTCCCGTTCGACCTGTTCGGCGGCTCCGGGACTGGGGCCGGAGCGGAACTGCTGGCCGACGCCGTGCGGGAAATCCTTGAGGAGAACAAGCGGGAGACGCGGCCGACCCGGTGCGACGCCTACCGCGGGCGGGTGAAAGTGCGGGAGTTGCCGTTCGGCACGCCGAAGGCGGTGGCCGGGTGGCGGCTGCTCGGCCGTCAAGCCGTCCGCCAGCCGCTGAAGGCCGGCGACCGCACCCTGTGGCTGGGCGGGAATCACCTGTCGGTGCTGCCGGTGTACGAGGAGTTGGGGGCGGACGGCGGGGCGGCGAACACGCTCGTGGTGCAGTTCGACGCGCACCTCGACATCCACCAGTTCCGCGACATCAACCCGCACCCGGCCAACGGCAACTTCCTACTGCACGCGGACGGCCCCCTCCCGGCCATCGCCAACGTCGGCCACCGCGACTTGTTCCTGCTCGACGCGGACATCCGCGAGCGGTTCGCGGTGGCGCACTCGGCGGCGCAAGTGGCGGCGAACCCGGACAAGGTGGCGGCCGACCTGCGGCGGCGGGCGGGCAAGGCGGCGCGGGTGTGGATCGACATCGACGCCGACGTCTTCGACCCGTCCGAGATGCCGGCCGTTCACACCCCGCTGCCGTTCGGCCTGCGGGGGCTGAGCGTGTTGCGACTCCTCGACGAGGTGTGGGACTCGGGCCAGGTGGTCGGCCTGTCGGTCAGCGAGTTCGACCCCGGCCGGGACGTGCGGGACACCGGCCTGAACCTGCTCGGCTGGCTGATCGAATGGGCGCTCTTGCGGTGGTATGAGGAGTGACCGCGACCCGGTACCCGTTGCCGAGTCGATCCGGTTTCACTTGCCGATGCAGAAGCGGCTGAAGATGCGGTCGAGGAGGTCGTTGGTGTGGATCGCGCCGGTCATCTCGCCGAGTTGGTCGAGGGCTTGCCGCAGGGCGAGCGCGAGCAACTCCGGCGGGTCGTCGAAGACGGCGTGCCGGTGGGCGGCGCGGAGGCGGTCCAGCGCGGCCTCCACATGGTGCCGGCACCGGCTCTGGCTCGGCGCGAGCGGCGGGCGGGCGAACGCCACAGCCTTCTCGGAGAGCAGTTCGCGGAGTGGGGACACGCCGTCGGGAATGAAGGTGGAAGCCAGGACTTCGCCGGTCCCCCTCACCCCGAACCCTTCGCCCCCAGGGGCGGGGGGAACCAGCGACAGGTCCGCTTTCGTCCGCACCAGAATCACCTCCGCGCCCGTGTTGGCGATCGAGACCCGAAGGGTTTCGTCCACGGCGTCCGTCACCGGCACGCACCACAGCACGATGTCGGCGCGGGTCACCTCGGCCCGGCCGAGGGCCTGCGACCGCTCGTCGATGGCGTCGAGCGCCGGTTGCACCCCGGCCGTGTCGATCAGTTCGACCTCGACACCGCTCAGGGTCAGCCGGGCCGTCAGGTAGTCGCGGGTGGTGCCGGCGGTGGGGCTGACGATGGCCGCCGAAGTGCCGACGAGGGCGTTGAACAGGCTGCTCTTGCCGGCGTTCGGCTCGCCGACCAGAACCGCCCGGAACACCCGGCCGGAGACGGTGCGGTCGTCTAACTGTCGCCGCAGGTTCGTGAGGTGCGCCAGGCCCCCGGCGATGCGGTTGAGCGTGGCCGTCTTGGTGACGAACTCGATGTCCTCGTCCACGAAGTCGAGGGCCGCTTCCACGTCGGCGAGCAGATTCAGCAGGTCGTCTCGGAGGCCGGCGAGGGGTTGCGTGACCCCGCCCGCGAGTTGCGCCAGCGCGTCTTTCAGGTCGGCGTCGGTGCCGGCCTCGATCACCGCCAGGACCGCCTCGGCCTGGGGCAAGTCTTTCTTCCCGGCCAGGAACGCCCGCAGGGTGAACTCGCCCGGTTGCGCCGGTCGCGCCCCGGCGGCGAGCAGGTCGGCGATCAGCCGTTCCACCAGCGGCGGGCTGGAAACCGTGTGCAGTTCGGCGAGGTCTTGCCCGGTGTAGGTCCGCGGCGCGGGGAAGAAGTACAGCGTCGCGGGGAGCGGGGAGTGGACGCCGGTGAGGGTGAGGTGACCGGGTTGCAGGTATCGGGCGGACACGCGGTCGCGGCGCGCCGAATCGTGGGGGACGAACAGAGCATCGACCACCGCGCGGGCGGTCGGCCCGGACAGGCGGACGATGGCCCGCGCCCCCGGCCCGGCGGCCGAAGACAGCGCGACAATGGTGTCATCGGGGTGGGTCATGGTCGTCGCGGTCATCCGTCCACTTGGTCTTGCAGCTCGTCGAGGCGTTCGCCGGACGCGCCGAAGGTGTCTTCCAGCACGCCGACGGCGCGGTCGGCGTCGGACATGGGCACCCGCAGCCGCACCGTGCCGAAGGTGGCGGCGGCGTCCCACGACAGGCCCGACGGGTTGGCGTCCTCGACCACCGCACGGATGCCGGCGTCGAGTAGGGCGTGGCACGCCAACTCCGCCTTCACCAGGGTGTCGAACTCGGCGACGGTTTCGTAGGGGGTGGGCACGGCACGTCCTCGGTGGGTGCCGGTATTGTAGGGCGCGGGGCACGAGAACCGCCCGCCGGAAATGGGCGGGCGGGGGGCGTCGGCCGTCGAAGGAAGGGGTTATTCGTCCACGGCCGCGCCGGCCAGTTGCGCGAGCGCCTCGGGGGTCAGTTTCGCGGTGATGACCACATCGCTGCCCTTCACCTTGTTCGAAAGACTTTTGCTCAGGTCGTCGATCAGCGTTTTGGAGTTCGGGTACCGGATCGGGGCGAGCGGGAGGACGACCGTCTTGAGGGCGTCAACCAGCTTGCCCATCGTCCCGTTGAACCCCTCGGCGGCATCGACGTCCTTCATCCCCACGGCCACGTCGGCGGCGACATCCTTGCCCACCCGGAGGGTCATCGAGAAAGAGGTGACCCCCTGGACTTGCTCCTTCAGCAGAGCGCCATCGACGCCGGGGATGCCGTCGAAGGCGGGCATCTGGGCCAGTTTGCCGTCGAGCAGTTGGCAGATGAACATACTCGCCTTGGCGTCTTGCCGCAGCACCAGGGCGGCCAGGTCGCGGTTCAGTTTGGCCTTCGCCTTGGTGGTCTTCGCCTCGAAGCACTCGGCCACCAGTTCCGGCGTCGTCGCGGCGATGATCGTCTGCTCGTCGGCGATGAAGGCGTACAGCGGGCGGTCCTTGGGGCCGACCCGGACCAGCTTCATCTTCCCCTCGGTGACCATTTCGACCTGGTCCGGGTACTTGGTGGCGAAGTCGCCGGCGGCCCGGTACAGTTTCCGACCGTCGAATTTGCCGCGGACGATGGCGACCACGTTCTGCCCCGGCCGCTGGCGGCCGGGCTGACCCGGCTGGGGTTGCGGTTGGGGCTGCGGCGGGTCTTCGACCGCCGGCGCGTCGGTCTTCTCCCACAGGGCCACGGTCAGGTTGGTCACGTCCTTGAACGGGTCGATGCCGAGGCCCTCGAAGATGGCGTCGGCTTGCCCGCTCTTGACCACTTCCTTGGCCTTCGGGACGCCGTACTTCTGCACCAGGTTGCTCTCGAGCAACTGCTTGAAGTTGACGAAAATGACCTGCTCCGCTTCCTTCGGGAGGAGCGTGTCCACCTCGGCCGGGCGGGCGGCGGTGACGGCGGCGGCGGTGGCGACGACGGCCAGGGCGAAGCGCGAGACGTGGCTCATGGGGACGGCCTCCACAACGGGGAAGGGACTGGGCGGGCGGGGCACCGGGACGACCGCCGCCCGCCGGTGAGGGCGGGCGGGGCCGTGGAACAGTCGGGGGCCGAGCGGGCGTTACTCGTCGTTGCCGGCGGTCATCTTGCTGATGGCGTCGGCGGACAGTTTCAGGCTGATGGTCACGTCGCTCTTCTTGACCGAGTGCTTGAGGGTCTTGGTCAGGTCGTCGATGAGCGGCTTGGCCTGGGGGGCGCTGCCGGCGGCCAGCGGGAGGAACGTCTTGGCCAGGTCGAGCAGTTTGCCGACGTTCGCGCCGAACCCGTCGGCGGCGTCGGCGTCCTTCATCCCGGTGGTGATCTCGACGGTCACGTCCTTGCCCACCCGCAGGGTCATGGCGGCGTTGGTCATCTTGCCGAGCTGTTCGACGAGTTGGTCGCCGTCAATGCCGGGGATGCCGTTGATGTTGCCGGGCAGGTTCTCGAACTTGCCGCCGGTCATCCCGCACATGTACATGCTGGCCTTCTCGTCCTGCTTGAGCACCAGGGCGGTCAAGTCCTTGCTCAGGCCGGCCTTCGCCTTGTCCTTGTTCGCTTTCAGGCTGGTGGCCAGCACCTTCTTGTCGGAGGCGATGACGATGGTCTTGTCGTCGGCCACGGAGGCGAACGCCGGCTTGTCGCCCTCGCCGATGAACTTGATCATCTTGAAGTCGCCTTCCTCGACGATGGACATTTTGTCGCCGGAGGCCGGGGCGAACTCCTGGGCGGCCTTCATCAACTTGTCGCCGTTGAAGGTGCCGCGGAGGACGCCCACCACCTTCATGTTTTCCGAGTCGGTGCCCCACAGGCCGGCGGTGACGCTGGCGATGTCCTTGAGCGGGTCGAGGCCGAGTTTCTCCAGCATCGCCGTCGCGTCCCCCGCCTTCATCGCTTCCTTCAATTGCGGGAGGGCGTACTTCTTCATCAGGTCGGAGTCGAGCATCTGCTTGACGTTGACGTACATCACCGCTTCCGTCTCGGCCGGCAGCAGGGCGTCCACTTCGGCGGCGCGGGTGACCGGCGCGACGACGGCGGCCAGGGCGGCCACCAGGGCGAATCGACGGATGTTACGCATTGCAATTCTTTCCTTCTGAGGGTCGGTGGTGCCGGCGAACCGGCCGGTCCCGTGAACTGTACCCGGCGGCCGGCGGGCGGGTTTCAATGGGGGTGGGGTTTTCGTTCCGCGTCGTGGGGGGGGGCGGGGGGGGGGGGGGGTTTTTGGGGGGGGGGTTTTTTGGATCGGGTTGGGGCCCGCCCTGGGTTGCGGGGGCCCACGACGGAATTCGCCGTTCTACTTCAAATTCGACAGGTACTCGATCAGGTCGAGGAACTCGGCCGGGGACATGGTGCCGGCCTGCCCGTCGGGCATGCTGCTCTGCTTCAGCACCGTCCGCTTGTCGATGTCGGCCACCTTGATCGTCACCTTGTCCTTGCCGTCGAACAGGACGATCTCGTCCTTCGTCTCGGACACCAACAGGCCGACTGTCGTCTTGCCGTTCAGGTCGTCGATGCGGGTGGACAGGTACTTGGCCTCCACCTCGGCGTTCGGGTCGATGACCGACTCCACCAGCTTGTACCGCGTCTTCGACCGTTCGGCCACCTTGTCCAGGTTCGGGCCGTACTCCTGCCCCTCGCCGGCCCCCACCTTGTGGCAGGCGACGCACATCCGCTGGAACACCGCCCGCCCGTTGGACGGGTCGCCCTTCAGGTCGGCCAGCGCCCGCATCGCCTTGTTCCGCACTTCCTTCGCCTGATCCTGCGGCTCCTGGCTGAGCAGGATCTTCAGCCACGGGGCGGCGGCCCCGCCGATCTTCTTGTTCTTCTGGATGTCGGCCACCAACTTCGCCGCGTCCGGGTTGGTGGTCGCCAGTTTGGTGGTGAAGAAGTCGCCCGGCCACGCCGCCTCGTTCGCGGCCAGCGCCGCCTCGACGGTGTACTTCGTCCAGTAATCCAACGGAAGTTTGGCGATCTCGGCGACGGCGGCCACGGCCTCGCCGGTGCCGAAGAAGCTGAGCGCGCGGGCGGCCTGGGTGCGGACGCGCGGGTGTTCGTCGGTCGCCGCCGTCTTGAACCGCGCCACCACGCCGGGCAGGTACTCCCGCTCGTCGGCCAGGATGTGGACGACGGCGGCGCGGGCGTTAAAGGTCTTGCTCGCCAGCACGGCGTCGGCCAGTTTCAGGTCCACCGCGTGGTGCCCCTGCTGCACCCAGAGCGCCTCGCACCGCAGGCGGTCGAAGTCCGGGTCGGTCGGCTTCAGTTCGGCCACCCACTGGGCGACGGCCGGCAGCACCTCGGCGGACGGGCGGTTGTGCAACGCGCGGCGGGCGCGGTAGCGGGCCCGCCACTCGTACGCGCGGAACTGCTCGCAAATCTCGGCGACCGTTTTGCCGTGTTGCGTGACCGGCTTGATCGTCTTCTTGTCCGCCCCCATCAGGCGGTACACGCGACCGTGAACGTGGTCGCGGTTGGGGTCTCGCTGGCTGTACTGCATGTGGCCGATGAGGGGGTTCGCCCAGTCGCCGAAGTACAGCGGGCCGTCCGGGCCGATCTGCGGGTCGGCCGGGCGGAAGTGCTTGTCGGGGCTGCGAACCAAGTCGTCCCATTTGCCGTCTTTCGCCTTGATCCGCTCGCCCATGAACCCGGCCCCGTCGTCCCGCATCTTGTAATGCGTCAGGCCGTTCAGGTTGATGACGCAGGCGTAGGTGAAGTGCTTCTGCACGTCGTCCGGCAGGGCGCGGGACACCAGGTACTCGTTGCCCAGGTTCGGGCGCTCGCCGTTGGGAAGGATGAAGTTGATTCCCTTGCGGCCGTTGAACTGCTTGCCGGAGAGGGGCACGTCCCACGTCTGGTTGGCGGTGGTGCCGTCGCCGACGATGCCGTTGCCCCACTCGTCGAACGTGTAACACCACATGTTGGCCATGCCGGGCAGCTTGAACTGGTCGATCTTCAGACTGCGCGGGTCGAGGACGTAGCAGCCGCCGCTGCCGGCGCTGCGGTGCGGCCCCCACGGGGTTTCCAGGGTGGTGCTGGTGGCGATCCCTTCCAGCATGTGCAGCCGCCCGCCGTGGCTCCACTCCCACGCGCCGCAGGTGTGGTGGGTGTCGTCGGTCGCCCACCCGTCC
>JBBRUO010000073.1:0-15330 GCA_038247725.1 Gemmatales bacterium | reverse complement strand
GCAAGGTGCGGGCGAAGGCTTACGACATGGTGCTGAACGGGTACGAAGTCGGCGGCGGCAGCATCCGGATCCACCGGCAGGACGTGCAGGCGCGGGTGTTCCAGATGCTCGGCATGGAGCCGGCGGAGGCGCAGGCGCGGTTCGGCTTCTTACTCGACGCGCTGAAGAGCGGCGCGCCCCCGCACGGCGGCATCGCGCTCGGCCTCGACCGCTGGTGCATGATCCTGGCCGGCACGACGAACATCCGGGATGTCATCGCCTTCCCGAAGAACAAGCAGGCCCGCGACCTCATGACCGGCGCGCCCGCCGTCGTGGACGCGCGGCAGTTGCGGGACTTGGGCATCAAGACGAGTTGACCGACGCACTCGCAAGGGGCGACCGCCGCTGTCTTCGCCGCGGAGCGGCGGTTGCCGGTAGCCAGGGCTGACGAAGCGAAGCGACGGAACCCCTGGAAAGCAATGGCAAAGGAAATCGCCCCGGAGGGGCGGCGGCTCGGTGTTCTTCCGTCGTCCCTCCGGGACTCCGATCTTCTCGCCTGAACGCCGGCCGTCACGCCTCCGGCGTGCAGACGATGTTGCCATGTCCCCCTACAAACGCGCCACTCCCGCCACCATCGCCGCACACCCGGACGGCCGGGTCGGCCGCTCCTACTTCGGCACTTCGTGAATCGTGTTGTGGATGGTCCCCGTGACGGCCCGGCCGTCCGTGCCCTTCACCCGGAACTGGATCTCCATTCCCCACGTCGGGGCGAGGTCCGGAATACCGAGCGTCACCGACTTGCCGTCGGGGGCCACGGTCGCCTTCGCCACCGCCAGCTTCTTCTCGTCGATGTGCTTGGAGCCGTAGTTCTTCGTCCGCTTCAGCCCCCACACCTTGACCTCGTAGTTCTTCGGGTCGGCGGCGGCCGTCGGGTCGAGCGTGTCGGTGAACGTCACTTCCACCCCGCCGGCCGTCGCCTTCAACCCGACGGGCAGGTCGGCGGGTTTGCCGGTATACCGGACGCGGTAGAAGCCGCCCGGAAGGCTTCGGTTGCCGGCCCACGCGAACATCCCGCAGACGTACAGTTGCCCGTCGGTCGGGTGGAACCGCGGCCGCATGATCCCGGTCGGGAACACCGGCAGCGGCAGCGCGCACATGCCACCCTGGGTCTGTCCGTTCACCGTCTCGTGCGGGACGACGTAGATTTTGCCCATCCCGTAGGAGGTGTTCAGCAGCGCCCCGCCCAGCGGCCCCCACGACGTCTCCGGCACCCAGATCAACTCCGCCGGCGACCGGTCGAAGGCGTTGGTGACCCAGCAGAGCGGCTGCTTCATCGCCGAATCCGAAGTATCGGTGATGTCCGTGTAGCCGAACATGTTGCCGTAGAAGCCGCCTTTCTCCACCCTGTTGATGCGGTTCTTCGGCGTCCAGAACCCCTCCTGGTCGGTGACGAAGAAGGTGCCGTCCGGGTTCAGGCAGACGCCGTTGGCGGCGCGGAAGCCGGTCGCCAGAATCTCGGTGGTCGCCCCGTCCTTGCTCACTTTGAGCAGCGTGCCGTGGTGCGGCACCAGCGCCGGCAGCGCGTGACGGCCACTCTTGGCGTAGTAGAAGTTGCCCTCGGCGTCGGTCTGCAACCCCATCGCGAACTCGTGGAAGTGCTCCGTCACCTGATGGTCGTTGTTGAAGCACTCGTAGAAGTCGGTCTCGCCGTCGCCGTTCAGGTCGTGCAGCTTCACGATCTGGTCGCGGCAGCAGACGAAAATCGCCCCGCCGCGGTACTTCAACCCGAGCGGCTGGAACAACCCGGACGCGATCCGTTGCCACGTCAGCCCGGCTTCCGGCTTGTCGATCCCCGACACCATCCACACGTCGCCGTCCCAACTACACACCGCCATCGATTTGCCGTCCGGGGTGAAGTCGAAGCCGGTCAGCCGGAGTTGCGCGTTCCACGGGTTTTGCAACGGCAGGGCGAACGTGTCCACGGCGAACGGGCCGTCGTTCGTGCCCACCGCCACGGTCGTTTTCAGAATCTCTGGCCACCGCTTCGGCCCGCCTTCGGTCAGCGGCTTCAGTGGCCGCGGGGTGGGGGTGGTCTTGGCGACCGCGGCGGCATCCACCCCCATCAGCACCTTCACCCGCGTCGGCGTGGCGGCGGCCGGAATCGTCAGCACCGTGACCCCGGCCCGCGTCTTTAGTGACACTTTGTTGTCACCAACGACGGCGGCGGCCACCGCGTCCGGGGCGATGCGACAGACGAGGTCGCGGGACGACTTGCCGACTTCCAGCGTGCGGGTGAAGACCACCGCGTCCGGTTTCGCCGCATCGACTTCCGCCCCTTCCATTTCCAGGATCGCCGCGTCGCCGACGGTGTACGAGAGAATCGTCCGGTCGCCGTAGGCGTAGGTGCCCTTGAACCGCGCCCACTTGCGGGGCAGCGGGCCATACGGCCGCTTGTCGCGGCCGAGGAAGCGGGGGTCCGTGAAGCTGCCGGTCTCGGGGTCGGCCCAGCCGGGACCGACCGGGTTGGCCACCGCCACGTCGCCGGCCACCTTCGGGTGGACCTGGTGCTGGCCGTTGAAGTGGATGCCCTTCCAGTCGATGAACCGGTCGCCGGTCCACCCGGCCGCGTACCGCATCGTGTCGTGGTCGAACACCGCCCACCGCTTGCCCCGCGACACCCCGCCGGCCCCGGCGTCCAGGCGCACGGCCACGCCCTTGTACGCGATGTTCGGCCCCGGCCCACCGACTTCGTAGGTGTTCATCAGGCTCGGCCCGTAGTCCATCGTCACCCACGGTTCGACGTTCACCGGCACGGGTCCGGCCGACGTGCCCTTCGGCAGCTTGGCCAGATACGGGGCGTCGGCCTTCGTGTACTGCGCCCCGTTGTGCGGCTTCAGGTACGCCTCGCGGAGGTAGTGAATCACGTCGTACTTCTGGCGCGGCACCATCCACGTCTGCGGGGCCATGAGGCCGTACCCGCGGGTGAGGGTCTGGTACAAGCTGAAGGCGTCGCCGCCGTTCTTGAAGATGTGGCTGGCGAACTTCGGCGACGTGGGCAGCGAACCCGGTTGATCCTTGGTGCCGTGGCAGTTGGCGCACACGCGGGTGTAGATGGCTTCGCCGCGCTTGAACGCCTTGTCGTCCAGGGCACGAATCAGCCCGGCGTGGTCGACGTCTTTCTCGTATTCCGGAATCACGAGCGCGGTCTGCGCGGGCCGCAGTTCTTTCGCGCGGGCCGGCCCTTGTTCGACGATCTCGATGAGGTACTTCGCCAGGTCGAGGAACTGCTGGCGATCCGAGAGCAAGTTGGCCATGCCGTCGGGCATCAGCGACAGCGTGCCGGTGGTCCGCCTGTCGATGTCGGCCGTGGCGATGACGACCCGCTTGCCGCCCGCCGGGTCGATCAGCGTGAGGGCGTCCGGTTTCTCCTCGGCCAGCAACCCGGTGACGGTTCGCCCGTCGGCCGTGCTGACGGTGATCGGCTCGTACCCCTTCTTGATGACTTTCGACGGCTGCAACACCGCCTCGATGAGGTATTCGGCGGTCGCCTCCTTCCCGGCCTTGGCGATGTCCGGCCCGAGTTGCGTTCCGGTCTCCCCGTCGTGGCACTTCGCGCACGTCAGGAACGGCTGGAAGAACAGCACCGCGCCGCGGCCGGCGTCCCCGTTCTCGCGGGCGGCCTTCGCCAGTTCCGCGACCGGCTCGCTCGCCAACTGCTGTGTCAGCGACAGTGGGCCGGCGGCGAAAGCGGGCACGGCGAAGAGCGTGAAGATGAGAGCGGCGAGGCGGCGCGGAAACGGCATCGGGAGTGGCTCCGGGGGCGGGTGGGTTTTAATGGAGTTTACTCGGCGGCGCGGGTTCTCGGTAGCGACTTCCGGCGGCCTTTCGCGCGTCGATTGCGGTACACTACTCCCGACCTCTCATTCCCGTTCACGAGTCATCCCATGCGTGTCGCCCTGTCGGCGTTCGCCGGCCTGTTCCTCGCCTCCCACGGCCCGGCGGCGGAGTTCGCCCTCACCTTCGACAAGTCCGCCCTGGACAAGCCGTTCACCGGGCGGGTGTACGTGATGCTGCTGCCCCGCGAGCCGCGGACCGTGCCGAACGGGTTGAACTGGTTCAGCCCGGAGCCGACGTTCGCCAAAGACGTGACGGACTGGAAGCCGGACGAGGAGCTGACCCTCGACGGCTCGGCCATCGCCATCACCCCCCTGGCGGAGGTGAAGCCGGGGAGTTACTACGCCGTCGGCGTCCTCGACCGCGACCTCGGCGGGATCAGCTTCGCCAGCAGCCCCGGCAACGTGTATTCGAAGCCGTTGAAAATCGACTTCGACCCGAAATCCCAGGAGAAAATCGAACTCACGCTGGATCAGGTCGCCACGGAGCCGGCGTTCAACGAGACCGAGACGGTGAAGCTGGTGGACATCGAGAGCAAGCTGCTGACGAAGTCCCACGGGCGGCCGATGCGGATGAAGGCCGGTGTCATCCTGCCGCCGTCGTTCGGCGACGACGAGGAGCGCACCTACCCGTTCGTGTACGAGATTCCGGGATTCGGCGGGGACCACTTCGCGGCGCGCGGGATGGCCGGGCGCAAACCGTGGGAGTTGGCCGGAACGGAGGCCATCTGGGTCGTCCTCGATCCGCACTGCCGGCTGGGCCATCACGTGTTCGCCGACTCCGCGAACAACGGCCCGTGCGGGCAGGCACTGATTGAGGAACTGATTCCGGCCATCGAGAAGAAGTTTCGCGGGAACGGCAAGCGGCTGGTGACGGGGCACTCGTCCGGCGGGTGGTCGAGCCTGTGGCTGCAGGTGACCTACCCGGACACCTTCCGCGGGTGCTGGTCCACCTCGCCGGACTCGATGGACTTCCGCGACTTCCAGCGGATCGACCTGTACAACCCCGGCTCGAACTTCTTTTTCGACTCCACCGGCGGGAAACGACCCATCGGCCGGCGGGGGGTGACGCCGTCGCTGTTCGTGAAGCCGTTCTCGGACATGGAAGTGGTGATGGGCCGGGGCGGGCAATTGGAGTCGTTCGAGGCCGTGTTCAGCCCGCGCGGGACCGACGGCCGACCGCTGCGGCTGTGGGACCGGAAGACCGGGGCCATCCGCACCGAGGTGGCGAAAGCGTGGGAGAAGTACGACATCCGGCTCGTGCTGGAGCGGAACTGGCCGAAGCTGGGGCCGAAGCTGAAGGGCAAGCTGCACGTCTACATGGGCGAGGTGGACACCTTCTATCTGGAGGGGGCGACGCGGCTGCTGAAGGAGTCGCTGGCGACCCTCGGCAGCGACGCGGTGGTGGAACTGTTCCCCGGCCGCAGCCACGCCCTCGTGGACCGCGCGCTCCGGGAGCGGATGAACAAGGAGATGGCGGCCGCCCTGAAGGACTGACGGACATGGACACGGCGACCGGGTTGCGGGTATCGTCCCAGCTCGCTATCCCGTGCCGAGGGTCCGCCATGCCGCTGTTCGGTGCCCACTTCTCCGTCGCCGGCGGGCTGCACAACGCCGCCGTGACGGCCAAGCGGTTCAAGTGTCCGACGTTCCAGTTGTTCACGAAGAACGCCAGCCAGTGGGCCGCACCGCCGCTCACCGACGAGCTGGTGCGGCTGTTCAAAGCGGCCGTCGCCGACGCCAAGGTCACGTCCGTCACGGCGCACGATTCGTACCTCATCAACCTGGCCGCGCCCGGCGACGAGTTGTTCGAGAAGTCGATCAACGCCTTCGTGGTGGAGTTGGAGCGGGCCGAGGCGCTCGGGCTGGACTACCTCGTCACCCATCCGGGGGCGCACGTCGGCAGCGGCGAACCGGCCGCGCTCGCGCGAGTCATCGACGGGTTGAACCGCAGCGCGAAGCGGAGCGCGGGCTTCCGCGTGAAGGTGCTGCTGGAAACCACCGCCGGGCAGGGCACCACCTTGGGCTGGAAGTTCGAGCACCTTCACACCCTGCTCGACGGCGTGACGGAGCCGGAGCGGTACGGCGTCTGCCTCGACACCTGCCACGTTTTCGCCGCCGGGTACGACATCTCCACGGACGAAGGGTATGCCGACACGTTCGGGCACTTCGACGAGTTGATCGGGCTGGACCGGCTGGCGGTGTTCCACGTCAACGACAGCGTGAAGGGCGTCGGCTGCCGGGTGGACCGCCATGCACTCTTGGGCAAGGGGAAGATCGGCAACGCCACCTTCAAGCGGCTTGCCGCGGACCCGCGCTTCGCCGACCGGCCGATGATCCTGGAGACGCCGAAGGAGGACGACGACGGCTGCGAGATGGACCCGGTCATGCTGAAACAACTACGGGGGTACGTCAGCCGGCAGACGAAAGCCGCCGCC
Organism: Gemmatales bacterium; assembly: GCA_038247725.1. Lineage (GTDB taxonomy): Bacteria > Planctomycetota > Planctomycetia > Gemmatales > Gemmataceae > JALHQU01. The sequence continues at coordinate 9,020 of JBBRUO010000073.1, read as the reverse complement.
GGGGCGGCTTCCACATCCTGAACGCCGAGTGCGGCGAAACATTATTCCAAATGGGTACGCCAGCGGCTCGGAGCGTCTCCGGGAAGACCACCCCGAAGGGGGCGTCCGAAATTTCGGCTATCGGCACTCCGATTTCCAGGAATCTGATCCGATTCGCTCAAGTCACCGGTGCCAGCGGGCGTCAGGCAAATTAAACTCTTCTCATCACGGGCGGTTCGACTCGCCACGCCCGCCCGTGCCACCGGTCTCCCGGTTCGTCGCGTGACCGCCGCATCACATCCACTGCGGCTCTCCCTCGCGCCGACCCGCCGCGACCGGACCAGTTCCCGCATCGCGTTCCTACTCGCGGAGACATCCATGTCCGAGCCGATTCGCGCCCGCAAGTCCGTCAGCCGACTGTCGATGGAAGTCCTGGAAGACCGCACCAACCCGACCGCCATCCTGTCCGAGAACCTGTCCGCGTTCGCCGGGGACCGGGTGCTCGTCACCCTCGACTCGCCCGCCAGCGCGGGTGTGCTGACCGCCTCCCCGCTGGCGCAGTCGGTGCAGCGGTTGGGCGGCAACGCCTACGTCGTGTCGCTGAACGCCGGCGTCACCGTCGGCCAGGCCGTCACCACCTTCAGCGGATCGAACGGGGTGCTGTTCGCCGAACCCGACTTCCAGATCGGCGGCCATGTGGTGCCGAACGACCCCGCCTTCGCCAACTTGTGGGGGCTGAACAACGCCAACGACGCTGACATCGATGCGCCGGAGGGGTGGGACACGGCGCGCGGCACCGGGGCGACGATCGTTGCCGTCATCGACACGGGCGTGCAGTACACGCACCCGGACTTGGCCGCGAACATGTGGCGGAACACGGGCGAGACCCCCGGCGACGGCATCGACAACGACGGCAACGGGTTTGTGGACGACGTGTACGGGTACGACTTCGCCAACAACGACGGCAACCCGATGGACGACAACGGGCACGGCACCCACGTCGCCGGCACCATCGGCGCGGTCGGCAACAACGGCGTCGGCGTTACCGGGGTGGCGTGGACCACCCGCATCATGGCGCTGAAGTTCTTGGGGGCGAACGGTAGCGGGTCTACGAGCGGGGCCGTGGGGGCCATCTACTACGCGGTGGACAACGGGGCCAAGGTGCTGAACAACAGTTGGGGCGGCGGCGGGTACAGCCAGTCCCTGTTCAACGCCATCAGCTACGCCAACGCGCGGGGCGTCATCTTCGTCGCCGCCGCCGGCAACAACGGCCGGAACAACGACACGACGGCCAACTACCCGTCCAACTACGCCCTGCCGAACGTGGTGTCGGTGGCGTCCACCACCAGCACGAACGGGCTGTCGTCGTTCTCCAACTTCGGGGCCAACACCGTCACCCTCGGCGCGCCCGGTAGTTCCATTTACAGCACCTACTTGAACGGCGGGTACGCCACCCTCAGCGGCACCAGCATGGCCACCCCGCACGTCGCCGGGGCGCTGGCCGTGTACTGGGACGCCAACCCGAACGCCACCGCCGCCGCCGTCATCCAGAAGCTGAAGTCGAGCGTCGATCCGCTCACGTCGCTGGCCGGCAAGACCGTCACCGGCGGGCGGCTGAACCTGAACACGCTGCTGGCCGGGACGTCGCCCCCGCCACCGCCCCCGCCGCCGGCCGACACCCGCGGCGCGCGGGTCGTGTCCGGTGCGTTCTCCGGGTCCGCCGCCGACACGTACAACGCGGTGCGGCTGACGTTCGACGAGGCGATCAACGCCAGCACCTTCACCGTCGCCGACGTGGCCGCCTTCACCGGCCCGAACGGTGTCACCATCACCCCCACGGGCGTCGCCCCGGTGAGCGGGTCGAACGGCACCCAGTTCGACATCACCTTCGCCACCCAATCGGCCGTCGGCACTTACACCATCACGGTCGGGCCGGACATCCGCGACCTGGCCGGGAACCTGATGAACCAGGACGGCGACGGCATCAACGGCGAAGCCACCCAGGACCGGTCCACCACGTCGGCGGAGATCGCCCCGCCGTATCAGACGTTCGGCTACACCTCGAACACGCAGGTGGCCATCCGCGACCGGGCGACGGTGATCGCCTCGCTGGTCGTGCCGACCGTCGCCGGCAGGACGAACGTGCCGATCTCCGACGTGAACGTGACGGTCAACCTGGCCCACACCTGGACGAGCGACCTGCGGCTCTATCTGGTCGCGCCGAACGGCGCCAACATCCTGCTGTTCAATCGCCGCGGCGGGTCGGGCGACAACTTGACGAACACCACGTTCAACGACGAGGCGGGCACCGCCATCGCCGCCGGCGCGGCCCCGTTCACCGGGTCGTTCAAGCCGGAGCAACTGCTGTCCCGGTTCGACGGGCTGAACGCGGCCGGCACCTGGCGACTGTACATCCAGGACCTCGCCCGTGGCGATATCGGCCGGTTGCTGTCGTTCACCCTGACGTTCACCACCGGCACCGCGCCGGGCGGGCAGAGCGTACGGATGTTCGCCTTCAACGACGCCGGCCTCGACGCGCCGACCGAGCTGAAGGCCGACTCCGCCGCCCCGGCGGTGGTCGAGCGGTTCGCGCGCCCCGTCTCGCCGACGGTGAGCGTCACCGCGCCGGCCCCAACCACCGCCGTCGGGTCACCGTTCGCGCCGGCGGCCGCACCGGCCCTCCCCTCCGCTGACGTGATGAGTGCCTCGCCGGTGGTGACGCCGACCGCCGCTGCCGTGTCGGTGTCGGTGACGCCGACCGCGGTCGCGGCGACCCCGGTGACGCCCGCCCCGCAGGCGGCGCACACGGTCGATTTCCAGTCGCTGTTCACGCTGTTCCAGAAGACCGACGCCTTCGCCCCGATCCGCCTGTGATCGAATCGGGACGCCAACACGCACGCCGCGCCTTCTGGGCGCGGCGTGTTCGTTTCCGCATCTCTCTTGACCGAATCGGCCGGGCACGGCATACCGGCCGGTCTACCGCTTCGAGTTGGGGGGATTCCGCATGGACCGGCGGACGTGGGCGAAACGGGTGCTGGCGTCCGCCGTCACCGCCGCGGCCGGGTGCGCGAGCGTGCCGCCGCTGGACAACCCGATCACGATTCGCCCCGGCGACATCGAGAACCCGATCCTGATCGCGCCGTGCCAGCCGGGGCCGGAGGAGGCGGCGCAGGTGTACTCCGAGGTGTACGGCCGCGTCCTCGACGCCCTCGACGACTACTTCCCGATCAAGCCGTCCTCGCGGCACCCCGGTGTGATCGAGACGGAACCGCAGATCGCCCCCGGCTTCGAGCAGTTCTGGAAGCCGGGCACGACGGACAGCCGGGAGCGGCTACTGGCGACGTTCCAGACCATCCGCCACTATGCGGTGGCGCGGATCGAGCCGGGCGAGCGGGGCGGGTTTCGGGTCTACGTCGAAGTGTTCAAGGAGTTGGAGAATCTGCCGCGGCCGTCGCTGGCCGCCGCCACCAGCCCGATCTTCCGCGACTCGCCGACGGTGGACCGTTCCGCGCAGGTGATCGTCGGCCCGCAGTCGTCGCAGACGCAGTGGATCCCGGCCGGCCCCGCGCCGCACCGGGATTACGCCTTCGAGCAAGCCATCTTGCGGAAGATCCGCAAGTCGGGCGGGCTGAAGTGAGTGGGAAATGGACAATGAACAAAGCAGACAGGAGAGTGCCCGCTCCCGACTCTCAATTCTGCTTTGTCCACTCTCCATTGCTCACTCCTTGTTCGCCCGCTTCGGGTAGGCCGGGCGGACGATTTCCTTCTTCGGCATCTTCTTGAGTGCCTCCAGCGCCAACTGAATGGCCTTCTCCAGTTGCGGGTCCTTGCCGGCGATCACGTCCTTCGGCCACATGTCCACGTCGTAGTCCGGGGCGACGCCCTCGTTCTCGACGACGAACCCTTCCTCCGGCGTCCAGATGGCGAAGCTGGGCGCGGTGACGGTGCCGCCGTCCATCAGACGGGGGTACCCGCTGATGCCGACGAGGCCGCCCCACGTCCGCTTGCCGACGACCGGCCCGACCTTGAACTTCTTGAACATGTACGGGAGCATGTCGCCGCCGCTGCCGGCCCCCTCGTCGGCGATCATCACCTTCGGGCCGAACACGGCCGCGCTGGGCGACCGCCACTCGGCCCCGTACCGGGGGGCCCAATAGCTGGCGAACGGCCGGGTCAGCGCCTCGATGTAGTAGTCGGCGATCTGCCCGCCGCTGTTGAACCGCTCGTCGATGATGAGCGCGTCCTTGTCCACCTGCGGGTAGAAGTACCGCTTGAAGTACGCCACCCCCTGCCCCGCCGTGTCCGGCACGTACACGTACCCGACCTTCCCGTCGGTCGCCTTCTCCACCTTCCGGAGGTTGCTTTCCACCCACTCGCGGTTGCGGAGGGCGAGTTCGTTGCTCAGCGGTTCGACGGTGACGACGCGGCTGTTCTTCCCGTCCGGGGTCGGCCCGACGGTCAGCTCGACGGACTTCCCGGCGGTGTTCTCGAACAGGCTGTACACCTCGGTCGGCACCTTCAACTCGACGCCACGAACCGCCAGCAGGTACTCCCCTTCCTTCACGTTCACCCCCGGCGCGGTGAGCGGCGACCGCAGGTCGGACGTGTAGTTCAGCCCGCTGTAAATCTTCTTGAACCGGTACCGGCCGTTGGCCACCTCGTAATCGGCCCCCAGCAACCCGCCCCGCACGGTCTTCTTGTCCACGTCCCGCTCGCCGGGGGTGGTGTAACTGTGGCCGACGGCCAACTCGCTGAGCATCCAGCGGATCACCTTGTACAGGTCGCCGCCGTTGTTCACGTGTTCGAGGAACGGCTCGTACTTCTTCTTCACCGCCGGCCAGTCGGCCCCGTGCATGTTCGGGTCGTAGAAGAAGTCGCGGTTGATCCGCCACGCCTCGTTCAGGATTTGCGCCCACTCGGCGCGGGGATCGACGCGGACTTCGATGGCGTCCAGGTTGAGCTTGCCGTTCCCGCGGCCGGCGGCCGCGGGGGCACCGCCGCCGCCGCCGGAACTGCTCCCGATGAACCAGTCGTCGCCCTGCGAGTACAGCATCTTCTTGCCGTCCGAGGTCAGCTCGTAGGTGCCGATGCCGGACTGCACGGTGGACGATTTGCGGGCGTCCACGTCGAACTTCATCAGGGTCGCGCCGCCGCCGGGTCCGCTCCGCCCGCCGCCGGTCGGCCGCGAGATCATGAACACCTGCCCGGCCGCGCCGGCTTGCAGGTTGGCGTAGTTGCCGGTCGGCACCGGCAGGGCGATGATCCGCTGGTCGATGCCGTCCAGGTCGAGGACGAACTTCGGCGGGTCTTTCTTCACCGGCGGGTCTTTCTTGTTCGCGTCATCCGTCTTCGGCTTGTCGTCCGTCTTCTCGTCCCCGCCTTTCTTGTCATCGAGCTTCGGCTTGTCTTTCTTCGGGTCTTGCCCCGGCCGGTCGGAGGCCGGCTTCGCCGCTTTCTCCTCGTCGCTCTCCGGGAGGAACGGCGACGGGGTGTCCTTCGCCAGGACCGCCATGTAGACGTCGAACCGGGGCGGGCGGGCGTCGGAGGCCGACTGGCTGAACCCGTGCTTGCTCATGCCCGTGCTGTCGGACGAGATGAAGTACAGGTACTTGCCGTTGGCGTCGAACACCGGGTCGGTCGCCTCGCTCTTGCCGTCGGTGATCGGGAACGACTTGTTCTGTTCCAGGCTGTACACGAACACCTGGTCGATGTGCGCCGGGGTCTCGGCGGAGTACGTCACCCACTTGCTATCCGGCGACCACGACGAGGTCTTGATGCTTCGCCCGCGGCCGTAGTCGTCGGTGTCGATCTTCGTCACCTTGCCGGTCGCCACGTCCAGCCAGAACAGGGACGACGAGTTGTCCAGGTACAGCAGTTTCTTCGAATCGCGGGACCAGGCGGTGCCGTAGTAGAAGCCGCCGCCGGTCACCTTCACCGTCCTCGTCTTGCCCTTGCCGTCTTGCGGGGCGAGGACGAGGTGGTACTCACCGCCCTCGTCCGAGAAGTACGCGACGGTCTTGCCGTCCGGGGACCACGTGGGGGCCCGCTCGTGGACGCCGGTGGTGTTGGTCAGGTTCCGGGGTTCGCCCTTGTCCGCCGGGACGGTGACGATCTCGCCGCGGAACTCGACCACCGCCCGCGCCCCGCTCGGGGAGACGCTGGCGTCGCGGACGTACTTCGACCCCTTGGCGAACCGGGCGCGGGCCTCCGGCGCGTCCACGTTGATGGCCACCTTCAGGCGAGTCGGCGTCTCGCCGATCTTCATCGTGTGCAGCCACCCGGCCTGTTCCAGGATCAGCGTGTCCTTCCCGTCGTCGGCGATGTCCAGGACCGGGAAGTCCTTGAACCGCGTGACCTGCGAGATCTGGTCCAGTTCCACCGCCTTGCCGGTCGGCTTCACACGGAACACGTTGGACTCTCCGGCCCGGTCGGAGCGGAAGTAAAGGGTGTCGCCGACCCAGTTCGGGTCGAGGTCGTTGCAGCGGCCCTCCGGCTGCGGCAGTTCCACGACCTCGTGCGTCTTCACGTCGTAGATCCAGATGCGGCTGTGGGTGCCGCCGCGGTAGTTCTTCCACTGCGCGGTGGCGTCGCGGACGGGGGTGTAGGCGATGTGCTTGCCGTTCGGGCTGTAGCACGCCTCGAACCCCCACGGGATCGGCAGTTGCGTCGGCATGCCGCCGGTCAGCGGGACGGTGAACAGTTGCGTGTGCCGGCTGCTGTAGACGTTCCGGTTGGAACTGAACAGCACCGCCTTGCCGTCCGGGGTGAACCCGCGGGCGATGTCGGCGGACGGGTGCGAGGTCAGTCGTGTGGGACTGCCGCCGTCGGTCGGGATGGTGAACACGTCGGTGTTGCCGTCGTACTGCGCGCTGAAGGCGATGACGGACCCGTCCGGGTTGAAAACGGGGTACGTCTCGACGCCGACGTCGGTGGTGATCCGCCGGGGGTTCTTGCCGTCGCGGTCGGCGGTCCACAGGTCCTCGCCGTACACGAACGCGATCTTCTTCGCGCTGATGGCGGGCGCGGACAGCAAGCGGGTGTCGTCCCCGGCGCGGGCCGGAACGACGCTACCGGCCGCGACGAACGCGGCGAGTAGCAGGGGAAGCGGGGTTCTCATCGGTGGCAGCTCCGAGTGGAATCCGGGAAGTAGGGCGAACTTTGCTGATGATAGGAAAACCACCCGCGGGTGGGTGCGGGCGATGTTCGGGCGCGCGAAAAAACCCGCACGGGGTGCGGGTTGTACGGGAGTCGTCCCGCTTCCGTCCGTCACGCCGTCGGGGCGACTTCCGGGATGCGGATGTTGACCTTGCGACCGTTGGCGCTGAAGTACACCACGCCGTCGGCCATCGCGAACAGGCTGTCGTCTTTCGCCCGCTTCACGTTCGCGCCGGGGTGCCACTTGGTCCCGCACTGGCGGATGATGATACTGCCAGTGGTGACGAACTGCCCGTCGGCGGCCTTGACGCCCCGCCGCTTCGAGTTCGAGTCCCGCCCGTTGCGGACCGACCCCTGCCCTTTCTTGTGTGCCATGACGAACCGCTCCGAAGGCGCGTGGAATCCCGGAAAGAACTGGCATGTTACCGGCGGCCGGCCGTCGGGCAACGGCAAATTGGCGTCGGTCACTCCTCGATGTTCGCGGCCGTCAGCCGCTTCACCACCATCGTCGCGTAACAGCCGCGCGGCAGGTCGAAGCGGAGCGTCACCTTCCGGCGGCCGGGGTTCAGGTCATCGGCGGCGGCCTCGGCGGACAATCCTTCCGGCCGCAGGCACCCCACGCGGTCGCCCTTCGAGAAGAACGGCTTGTTCAGGCCGGGCACCTTCAGGGCCTTCAGCGTCAAGCCTTCCTCGGTCAACACCGCCTCGGCGTGCGCGTTCCAGTCGGCCGTCGGGTCGGGCTTCAACCGGGCACACGGCAGCGGCAGCATCAGCGTCTGCCACCGTGGAAGTGCCTCGGCGGGCACCTTCGTCGGCACCGGCAACCGTCCGCGATGGAGGTCGATTCCGCCCAGGTCTGCGGCCGGGAGGTTCGTCGTCAGCCACCGCGCGAGCATCCGATTCCACAATTCACTTTGGAAGGCCGACAGGTACATCCCCTGCAACTCCGGCCGGAGTCGGGCGATGGCCCCGCGAAAGTCCGTCGGGTGGTCGGCGAGGTAGGTCACCAAGCTGCGGGCGTGGCTGCGCGGCAGCTTCGCCTTGCACTTCGGCCAGTCGCCCCAGTTCTCGGTGAGGATGCGCTTCTCGTCCTTCGACTCCGCGCGGTCGAACTCATACGGCGCGGCGAGGGCCAGTTTCAGCGCCACCTCGAACCGGCCGAACACCAACTCGCGGCCGATGAACTGCCCGTCGGGGGTGACGGAGCCGAACCGCTGATCGTCGAAGTAATTCGGCAACCCGACCGCGCGAACGTCCGCCACGGCCGCGATCAGCGCGGCTTCCTCGTCGGCCGTCAGGTGTCGGACGACCACGGCGAAGCGGTTGGCGGCGATGTCGCGGGACGAATACGGGTGCGGGAGTTGACCGAGGTAAACGAGGTCCATCCGCTGTTCGGCGAGGTCGCGGCGCGGTCCGCGATACACCGTCAGGTACTGCGTGGTGTCGGCGTGCCGGTCCTTCAGTCCGCCGTAACTAATGGCGTCCCACGGCAGTTGCCACTTGCGGCAGACGATTTGAAGGGCGTCCGGCGTCGTCCAGCCGACTTTATCCAGGCGGTAAAAGGCGAACTCGCCGGCGGTCTCCCGCACGGCGGTCAGCTCCTCGACGCGGAAGTCACCCGGCGTTTGCTTCAGTTTCATTGCGGCATTGTAGTGGCCCCCCTTGTGGGTGCCCTCTTCAACGGCGGCCAACCACGGTTGTCTTCGGCAAGGTCGTCCGCACTCTCCGAGTGCGGGGCCGGCCCGCAAAACGTCGTCCGCACTCTCCGAGTGTGTGGGGCCGACCCGCAAAGGTCGTCCGCACTCTCCGAGTGCGGGGCCGGCCCGCAAACGTCGTCCGCACTCTCCGAGTGTGTGGGGCCGACCCGCAAACGTCGTCCGCACTCT